>JAGOUF010000383.1 GCA_018061385.1 Chitinophagaceae bacterium
CCACATCATTGCTCAAACTATTTTCAAAAGTTTCAGAATATTTTTCTGCATACTCCTTACTCAACACATCATGTCTTGCACTTGTTAAACCATTGCTTCCTAAGCCACTATTGTATTCAGTTTCATAAATTGCTTTACCAGATGACGCAAATCCAACGATCACATTTCCAACATCAATTTTATCATTGGTAATTAATTTATTTTTAGGCCAACGTGCCGTCATAGTTCCATTTACAGCAATGGTTCTAACAACATCACCAACATCGGCAGTTTCGCCACCTAAATAATGAATGTTCACTCCATAAGTTTTCAATTCATTAAAAAATTCTTGTGTGCCATTAATTACAGCTTCCAAAACTTCACCAGGAATTTTGATTTTATTTCTATCAATTGTACTACTAAACAATAAATTATTGTACACACCAACACACAATAAATCATCTAAATTCATGGCAACCGCATCTTGTGCAATCCCTTTCCAAACGCTCACATCACCTGTTTCTTTCCAATATAAATAAGCTAAAATACTTTTTGTTCCTGCACCATCGGCATGAGAAATATTTACATAATTTTCATCGCCAACCAAATAATCTGGATACATTTTGCAAAACGCATGAGCATACAATCCTGCATCCAATTTTTTAATGGCTGCATGTACTTCTTCTTTTTGTGCAGAAACTCCTCGTTGGGCGTATAAAGACATTTTTTTTATTTTTTTTCGTCAACAGTAGAAACTCTACTAAGCTTTCTCGGCGTCGCACACTTCAACGTTTATAACCTGTATCAGCAACTTCAAATTAGCTTTTAAATAGAAATTTCAACTCAAGAATTAATAATTGTTCAATGTTGCAAATGTAATTGACACAGCACTATTCTCCATTCACTATTTTTGTTGCTATGAATGTGTATTATAATTTAGAACAAATGCCTGTATTTATCAATGCAGTGGTTACTATTGGCACTTTTGATGGAGTACACGAAGGCCATAAAAAAATTTTACAACAACTTAAAACCGAAGCAATATCTGTTAATGGAGAAACTGTAGTAATTACTTTTCACCCACATCCAAGAAATATAGTTGGCGATACTTCAGGCATTAAACTTTTAAATACATTAACCGAAAAAATTAATTTACTACAACAACAAGGCATTCATCATTTAGTAGTTGTACCCTTTAACGATGAATTTGCCAATTTATCTGCCGAAGATTATATTACCCAATTTCTATACAAAAAATTTAAGCCAAGGGTTTTAATTATTGGCTACGATCATCGTTTTGGAAAAGATAGAAAAGGCAATTATCAATTACTTGAACAATACGGAAAAGTATTAAACTATGTTGTAAAAGAAATTAATGAACAGGTTTTACAAGAAGCTACCATAAGTAGTACAAGAATTAGAAAAGCCATATTACATCACGATTTAACTGCAGCAACAGCCTTGTTAGGATATGATTATTTTTTTGAAGGAACTGTTATAAAAGGCGATCAATTGGGCAGAACAATTGGATACCCAACAGCCAACATTCAACTTAATCAACACGATAAATTGGTGCCTGGAGATGGTGTGTATGCAGTAACTGTTGTATTACAAGAGTTGTCAAACGTCAGCGAAACACTCACTACTCATCCTTCACTACTTACAGGTATGATGTACATCGGTAGCAGACCTGTAGTAAATGGTAAACGCAGAGTAATTGAAGTAAATATTTTTAATTTTAATGAAGATATTTATAGCCATAACATTCAAGTTACTGTAAAAAAATTTATACGTGGCGATATGCACTTTGATGGGTTAGAAGCATTGAAAAATCAATTGGTCATAGACGAAATAGCTACAAAAACAGCTCTAAAAAAATAACCATGAAAAGAATTTTCTTACTCAGTTTTTTGTTGTTAAGTATAAATGTATGGTCTCAATTTAGTGTACGTTTGGTAGTTACTACTGCTGCCACTAAACAAAATGATGATGTATATGTTGCAGGAAATTTTAATAGTTGGAACCCTGTCGATGAAAAATTTAAACTTAAACCATTTGCTGGTGGACGCAAGAGCATTGTTATTAAAGATTTACCTGCTGGCACTTATGCTTTTAAATTTACAAGAGGCAGTTTTGACAAAGTAGAATGTACCGCAGATGGCAGAAATATTGATGATAGAGTGATAGAAGTGAATGGCGATATTTCAAAAGATTTTACCATCGCTGGCTGGAAAGATGATTATCCAGATAAACCCAAACTTTTTACTGCAAGCCCCAATGTTAGAATTGTTGATACTGCATTTAACATGCCTCAACTAAATAGAAAAAGAAGAATTTGGATTTATTTACCCAAAGGTTATGCAAGCGTTGGAAGAGCTTACCCTGTTTTGTACATGCAGGATGGGCAGAATTTATTTAACGAACAAACTGCTGCTTTTGGCGAATGGGGTGTTGATGAATGTTTAGATAGTATGCAAAAAGCTACTGGAAAAGAATGTATTGTTGTAGGCATAGATCATGGTGCAGACAAACGAATGAGTGAATATACTCCATACAATTTTGTGTACAACAAAACCAATGTTTTGGCCGAAGGAAAAGAATATCTTGAATTTATTGTTCAAACGCTAAAACCCTTTATTGATAGTAAATATAGGACAAAAAAAGGTGTTGAATTTACGAGTATTGCTGGTAGTAGTTTAGGCGGATTGATTAGTTATTATGCACTCATTAAATACCCAACAGTATTTGGCAGTGCTGGTATTTTTTCGCCATCGTTTTGGTTATCAAACCAATGTTTTACAGATGCTGAAACTTTTGTAACAACTACCAATCCTAGATTTTATTTTTATGCAGGAGGAAAAGAAAGTGCAACATTGGTAACTGAAGTTAAAAAAATGGCTACCACTTTATCTGGTAAAAATAAAAATTATCAAATTACTACGTCAATTGCTCCACTTGGAGAACACAACGAAAAGTATTGGCGTATTGAATTTCCAGCTTTTTATAAGTGGCTCATGCAATAAACTTTCTTTTAAAAGGATTGAATTACATTTTTCAAGTGTCAACTTATTTACTTTATGTTTACCTTCAATTTCTAATAAAAAACAAACTGCCAATATGAAACATTTTAAGTTTTACGATAAGCAAGAAGTGTTAGCATTTACCAAAATAAGAAAATTTGAAACCAAATTAGGCGAAAGAATACGCTGCATTTCTCCTGGTTCTAACATAGAAGAAGCATTACACCAACCTAGCATTAAATATGTTTTATTTGGCATTCCTGAAGATATTGGTGTTAAAGCCAACAATGGAA
>JAGOUF010000022.1 GCA_018061385.1 Chitinophagaceae bacterium
TTATTTTACAAGGCTATGTAATTCAAGCACAAATAAGTGACAGTCTTAAAGTAATTGAAACCAATCAACAAATTGATAATTTAGTAGTACAAGCCGATACCGCTAGCCTTAGTAAATTATATAGAAAAGATTTTGTTTTTAATCATGGATCGGGTAGGATAGATTCAAAATCCTCTTGGCTTCTATCGGCTGCAAAAGGGAATTTTATTAGTCGCAATCATGATTCTGTAAAAGTAGAACTACACAATTTTTTGGCTATTGTAAGAGGCAAAATAAATATTCAGAAAAAAAACAAAGACAAAGTTGAGAATTATTATTTATGGTATATTAGGGTATATACTAAACAAGAAAAAAACTGGTTACTCATTTCTCATACAACTTATTTTGAAAAGCATTTGTAAAGAGTTTCCATAAAAATAAGTTATTCTATGGGGCAACCTTTAGGATTTATTTTTTTATATTCATTCACTACATTTTCATATTGCTTCAATTTTTCTTTAATATCTTTTAATTGATTGCTTAGATATTCTTTTGCTTTTGCATTATGTGATAGAGAGATTGATACTTGATGAGCTGCAAACTTAGCATAAGCAGCATAGGCAGTTTTTTCTACCAATTGCTCTGCTGCATTGGTAATTCTTACAAATGGCCAAAACTGCCCAGCAATACCAATAAAATTTTGTGCTGTTTTTCCTGCCATATCCCAAGAAATATTACTCCCATCTGCTATATCAGCATACACTTTTAAAGCAGCACCTTGTAGTTGTAAATTTTTCCCAAACCTTTTAATCAAAACCTCATATTTATTACCTCCGAGTGACGAAAGTTCTTCAATTAACACACCAGTATTGCTAATATTTTCATTGGTTTGTATGATTTGATCTAATCTTTTGCCTTGTATACTTTTTTCATCTGTATTTTTCATTAATAAATTTGCAGCAGCATTTAACCTTTTAGTTTTAGATAATTCCTCTCCCAACCTTTTGGCCTCCTCTAATAATTTTCCTCCTTTAGCTTGTTCTTCAAATGTTTTTCCTTCTCTAATTAATTTTTTAGCATTTTTTTCCATAACATCTATAGGTAAAACATCCAATATATTGTCTACATAACCACTCATGGCAGAGTCTTTTTTTTGTATAAAATCTTTTTTATAATCTTCCATATCATTGGCAAGTTTTTCCATACTTAACAACTGCTTTTCAAAATTTAACTTCATTGTATTTAGCTTGTTAATTTCTCTTTGAGCTATAATACAGCTTGCTTTTTTTTGTTCAGGGGTTAACTCTTTTTTTTCGTCAAATGCAGTGTATTTTAAAGCGGAAGAATCTTTTAAAAATTTATACGTTTGCATTAAATTTTTGTACTTATTTATCTTTAGTTTTAGAGCCACACTTTGACTTTCACCATAAATACTTGTAACTAAATAAGTGGGCTGCTCTTTTACTTCTTTAACAACGTTATAATTTTTTGTATTAGAATTGAAAAGAGATTTTATTAAGCTTTGTGCAAGCATTCCAGAAATCATCGAATTCATATCGTAATTAGAAGAGTTGTTTGTGTTATAACGATTAATTTTTTGACCAGTCATATTCTCTAACTGCCCTATTGCAGATTGGCTCAATAAATTATTGCTTTGTAGTAAAAGCAGTAGCAGTATAACTATTTTTATCTTGAACATTTTATACAGTTTTAATTGTTGAGTATTATCTGCCATTCCGCAATTTTTGCTTTACCAAATTCTTCGTCTTTTGTATTTGGATTTAGCAATAAAAATTTTTGCATATTGAATATTGCAGAATGAAGTTTATTGGTTTCTGCTAAAAGAATTGCCACATTAAAATATGCAGAGGGGTAAGCAGTTGAATGCGTAGCAATTATTTGATAATTTAATTCAATTGCTTTTTCGTAGTTGTACAATTTGGCTTGTACTTCTGCTTGAACAATGCATTTACGAATTTCTTCTATTGTAGCAGTTTTATTAGACATTCCCTTAAATTCAATGGCCTTTTGTTTAAAAGCAATCATACCAAAATGATCAATATTTAACAAGTTTTGAAGTTGAATAAACTGTTGTTGTATAGCTTTCAAAATGTTGTAATTATTTTGCTTAACAGATAAAGTAGTATTGCCAATAGATAACTTGTGCTCTGTTACTAACCCTCCACTTTGAATACTATTTTCTATAGTATTTATTTTAAACTTCAAGTCTGTTATTCCATTAAAAAAAATAGTAGCCGTTTGGCTAGAATTACACATAAATTGTAACCCATTTGCAGATAGATAAACATTTTGTAGATAACCATAATTATAAAATGCATAACTAACTTGTTGATTAATTTCTATTACAAGTGCATTTTGTTGTAAAGTATGATAGAGTAGCTTTTTTGCTTGCAACAACTCATTTTTCAAAAGTGAATCTTGCTGAAAAAAATTCCTAGCAGCAACACTATCTTGAGCATTTACTTGATCTATTTTAAGTAAAAATAATGTTGCTATTATGAGTATATTCTTAAACATGATTTGGTAAAATATCAGTAATAAATTAAACTTTCCCACTCGTAAATTTTATCTTTTGCACCTCGTATTGCAACTGTTTCTGTTTCAAGCATCAAGTATTGTTGCATATACAAAATGGCATAATCAAAGAAATTAATTTGAGCATAGAGTAATGCAATATTTGCGTACGCTTTTGGATAAGACAACTCATCTATTTCAATGGCTTTCAAGTAAATTTTTATAGCCGAGAAGTAGTCCATTTTTTGGCTAACAGTATCGGCTAATAAAAACAAACTTTTCTGTTCATCTCTAATTACTGCTTCTTTTTTAGCAGTTTTAAAAGCAGTCACTTTTTCTTTAAAAGAGCTTAATACCGAGTCTCTTAGTCTATTAATATTTGAATATTGAACTGCATAAATATTATCAGCAAATTGTTGTGCAGCATCTAATTCTGCAAATGCAAAGTTTGCTGCAGAAGGCAGAAAGATATAATTGCCTGCATTTTGCTTCCCAATAAAATACATCGTACTATCATCTATTGTTGAAAACAACCAAATAAAATTATTTTTTTTGCCTTTAACTTCTAATTCAATTCGATCGTTTTGTACCAAAATTGTTTTAATATCTTTTGAGTTGATGGCAGTTTTAGATGCGATATCAAACACCTGATTTACTCGTTTTAAAGATTGCGTTAAGCCCGTCTTTATTGCTTCAATATTTTGAACTTTATTATGAAGTTTTGGATAATATATAATCTGATCGCCTAACGCCAAAGGAAACCCAGCTTGAGCATTCGCAGAAAAATACAATCCTGAAAAAAATATTGTACAAAAAATATTCATTAACAAAGAATACGAAAATTGGGAACTCTTTTTCATAGCAACTAATTTAAGTAAGCTAAATATTACAAACTATGTTATGGTACATTTTGCTAGTATGTACCATAACATAGTGCTCTGTACAAAAACTAATTTCCAGCTTCTAAGTAATTAAGTATTTCTTTTTCCAATAACCCTGTTGATGTACAATTGACTCTAGTGCTAGATTCTAATACGTATTCTGAACTAAGTATGTTTTTGTACTTGAACTTATTTACAGTACAACCAAAAAACACGTTTACACTTATCTTAGTAGAATTGTCGGCCAGTTTTTTAACGAGCACATTAAAGTTGCCTGTATAATTGCCAACTTCAACCTTACCACTAAATGTTGAATTTCCACTTGCACAAGACATGTACCTATATGCATCACCTATTGAAACACTATATTCTGTAGAAATTAAACCAGAAGCTCTATCGAGGTTTTTAATGGGTGTATTATGGGTTGCAAACCATTCTATTGAGGTTTGCCAAACTGCATCAAAAGGTTTGCTTATGACCCTTTCTTTTTCTATTACTCTTGGAACTTCTTGAACAGTTACCTGCTTAGGTTGAGAGCAGCCAACTAGTATTAAATAAAAGAGTGCTGCAGTTAAGAGTTTTATTGAGTTTTTCATGACAAATAGTTTAAAAGTAAATAATATTGAAACCATTTTCAACTAACTCAGTGTAAGGGTATTACTAAAAATAATACAATTGCAAGGAGATGCTTTTGGGTTGTAATCTCTAGAAAAACGTATTTGTTATAAAGCAGTAGTATGAATTAAAATGTAAAACAACAATTACATTATAGCAAAAATTAGAAATTCTCTACTCAAATTCATATTGTAAAGCTATTGCGAAGTAGTGGGCTTAAAAATGACTAATATCATTGAGATAAAAGGAAGAAATAACCTATATTTAATCATCTAGATTTTAAATAGTTTAATATTATTGGGAGGAGAGATAAAACCTTGAGTATTCATGCAATTTTATTCGAAAAAATAAAAAAAAGCCCCTCAATATATTGAGGGGCTTTTATCAATTTATCCAATCGCTTTATTCAAATCTTCTATTAAATCATCAACATCTTCTATACCAACACTCAAACGAATTAAACCATCACTTAAACCATTCTTAATTCTTTCTTCTCTAGGGATAGAGGCATGCGTCATGGTTGCAGGATGATTGATTAAACTTTCTACACCACCTAAACTTTCTGCTAAAGAAAATAAATGTGTACTCGATAATACTCTATTCACTTCTTCAACAGTATCATTCTTTAATTCAAAACTAATCATACCACCAAAACCTCTCATTTGTTTCTTGGCAACAGCATGCCCTTTACTATCTTCAAAACCTGGCCAATATACTTTTGCAACCTTTGGATTGTTGCGTAACCAATGAGCAATTTTTTCTCCATTTTCACAATGGCGTTGCATACGAACATGCAACGTTTTTATGCCACGCAATACTAAAAAACAATCTTGTGGACCAGGAACTGCTCCACAACTTTTTTGTATAAAATATAACTCGTCTCTTAATGCTTTATCATTTATCACTAAACAACCTTGTATTACATCGCTATGACCTCCTAAATATTTTGTTGCACTGTGCATTACAATATCAGCACCCAAATCCAAAGGATTTTGTAGGTATGGTGACGCAAATGTATTGTCAACACACAACAAACAATTGTTGGCTTTTGTTATAGCAGCAACAGCAGCAATATCTGTAATATTCATTAAAGGATTGGTTGGTGTTTCAATCCATACCAATTTTGTTTTGGCAGAAATCACATTAGCAATATTTTCAGCATTGGTAGTATCAACATAAGTAAATACAATTCCAAAACGTTCAAATACTTTGGTAAACAATCTATATGTACCACCATACATATCGTTTGCAGCAATTACTTCGTCGCCTGGATTTAATAGTTTAATCACTGCATCTGTAGCTGCAACGCCACTACTAAATGCTAAACCATATTTGCCATTTTCAATTTTTGCAAATGCTTCTTCTAAAGCAAAACGTGTTGGGTTTTGACTTCTAGCATACTCGAACCCTTTATTTTTTCCAGGGGCTTCTTGTACATAGGTACTTGTTTGATAAATAGGAATCATTACAGAACCAGTACTTGGATCTGGTTCCATACCAGCATGAATTATTTTTGTGGCAAGCTTCATTGTAGTTCTATTTTATTTTTTGTATATAGTTTTATAAGCAATAAAATACTCTGTAAAGCTCATCGCCTTACAGAGTATTTTAGGCAAATTTTTTATTTAATTTCTCCACACATTTCACTTGGCACTACCCAAGCATCAAATTGATCTGAAGTCATGTGTTCAAAATCTAATCCCTTCAATTTGTACTCTAAAGCAGATTGTTTTAATGTAATGCCACGGTGGTGAGCATCTTGTGCAATAGCTGCTGCATTGTAGTAACCAATTTTAGTGTTTAAAGCTGTTACTAGCATTAAACTATTGTCAACGTGTTTTTTAATATTTTCTTCTATGGGCTTAAGTCCAATTGCACATTTATCATTAAAAGAAACGCAACCTTCTCCAATTAAACGAGCACTATGTAAAAAATTAAAAATCATTACAGGCTTAAACACGTTCAATTCAAAATGGCCTAAACTTCCACCAATACCAACAGTTACATCATTGCCCATTACTTGTGCAGCAATCATTGTTAATGCTTCACATTGTGTTGGGTTTACTTTTCCTGGCATAATTGAACTTCCTGGTTCATTATCTGGAATAAAAATTTCACCAATACCGCTTCTCGGACCACTCGATAACATTCTGATATCGTTGGCAATTTTCATTAAACTTACTGCAACTGTTTTCAATGCTCCATGAGCTTCTACAATTGCGTCATGTGCAGCCAATGCTTCAAATTTATTTTCTGCAGTAACAAAAGGCAATCCAGTTAATGCAGCAATATGTTTAGCCACACAAACATCATATCCTTTAGGTGTATTAATACCTGTACCAACTGCAGTTCCACCCAAAGCCAACTCAGATAAATGCGACAAAGAATTGTTGATTGCTTTTAATCCATGAGTTAATTGTGCAACATAACCACTAAACTCTTGACCAACGGTTAATGGAGTTGCGTCCATAAAATGTGTTCTACCAATTTTTACAACATGCATAAACGCTTTGCTTTTTGCAGCAAGTGTATCACGTAATTTAGTAATACCAGGAATCGTAGTTTCCATGAGCATTTTATATGCAGCAATGTGCATGGCTGTTGGAAAAGTATCGTTACTAGATTGACTTTTATTCACATCATCATTTGGATGAATAGATTTTTTTTCGTCTAATAAACTTCCACCTGCATTTACATGAGCTTTGTAAGCAACTACTTCATTTACGTTCATATTGCTTTGCGTACCACTACCTGTTTGCCAAACAACCAAAGGAAATTGATCGTTTAATTTTCCTTCTAAAATTTCATCACATACTGCTGCAATTGCATCTTTCTTTTCAATTGGCAAAACACCCAATTCATGGTTTGCCAATGCAGCCGATTTTTTTAAATAAGCAAAAGCAGCAATAATTTCTTTCGGCATTTTATTAATGTCTTGTGCTATTTTAAAGTTATCAATACTACGTTGGGTTTGTGCACCCCAATAAACATGAGTTGGCACTTTTACCTCACCCATAGTGTCTTTTTCTATACGATATTCCATACTATAAAATTTTTGCAAAGGTAGGTTATGCAATTGTTTAATTTTTGGGTTAATTTGAGCATAAACTTATACGTGAAGCATCCTTTATTTAAATAATATCAAAGCGTAATTTTAATTGTGGCAGAAGTATGTAATAATTTAAAATATACCTAAATAACAGTTTGCTTGAAATAGTTTTGGTTGAAGTAAAAAAAATATACCTTCATGAAAATTGTATATATCTAAATTTTTACAACTTAAAATGAAAAAAACATTATTGCCATATTTCGTACTAATAGTTGCTAGTTGCTATACCAATATGATAACTGCACAAACAATGTCAAAAGAAAATAAAGTACAAGCTATAACTCTCACATTTAATACCAGCTTAACAAGCAGCTTTATAAATCCACCGGCAGTTAGTGGTGTAATTAACGACCCAACAGACCCAGCTAAAACAGTAGGAATTGTAGTTGATATAAAGGATGACGGAAGTCCAATTACTGCAGCTAACTATACGCTTACTGCAGCTAGTAGTAAAACGAGTGTAGTGTCCAATGCCAATATTATTATTACAAAAGCAGATGGTACTGCAACTATAAAAATTACACCAACCGGTATAGGATATGCAAATATTACTTTAACCTTAACCAAAGCAAGCAGTAGCAAAACGTTAACAATTAACTATGCAGCATCTGTAGCTTCAACTACACCAACAACAACATTTTGGCATACTGGATATTCCGATGCATCTGCTACGGTTTCATTAGATAATGATTTTATGGTAATGGCCGATGACGAAAAAAATAATTTGTATGTTGTAAATAGAAGTCAATCTGGGCTTCCGGTAAAGACTTATTATTTTGGCGATTTACTTGGTTTAACAGACGGTAGTGCTGGAGATTATAAAGAAGTTGATGTTGAAGCATGCGTAAGAAGCCGTATAACTGCCAATAAAGTTTATTGGTTAGGCTCAATGAGTAATGCTGGCTCATCAAATATTTATAAAGTAAATAGCAACAAACTTTTTGCTACAACTATTACAGGCACAGGTTCTACAACATCGTTTTCTGTAAATGGTTACTACAGTAGTTTAAGACAAAGACTAATTATTTGGGGCGATGCCAATGGTTACAATTTTACCTCTAGTACTTCTAGTGGACATGATGCTAAAACTATTGATGGCTTTAATGTAGAAGGCATGACAATAGGCCCAGATAATACTACTTTATACATAAGTTTTAGAGCTCCATTGGTACCAACAGCAAATAGAACAAAAGCAGTAATTGCACCACTACTCAATTTTGAAACTTGGTTTAATAATGGAAGCCCATCTGGCAATCCAACTTTTGGCAACCCCATTGAATTGAATTTGGGAGGAAGAGGAATAAGGGATATTGTTCGTTTATCAAACGGTGTATTTATTATTGTTGCTGGCAATTATGACAATACCCCTTTAAATGGTGCAATCTTCAAATGGACTGGTGTTGCAACAGATGCCCCAATTCAAATTACCAATATGGATATTTCTACTTTGAATGCAGAAGCTTGTATTGAAATAAATGAAAACAACAATCTTGCTTTAAACAAACTTCAAATTATTAGCGATAACGGTTCGTTTGAATTTTACAATGATGGTACTCAAGCCAAAGATTTAACGAATGATACATACAAAAAATACAGAAGCGATATAATTACTGCTCCATCAAACGTATTACCAATGCAGTTAGATTATTTTACAGTTACAAAACAAAATAACAATGCTTTGTTAAACTGGAAAGTTTTAGAATCTAGCAGTATAAAACAATTTGAAGTATTTCGTTCTATTAATAACAGCAACAACTTCATTTCTATAGCCACTATCAATAAAACCAATGATAAAAATAATTATATTTTTACTGATAAAATTTTACAACCAACAACAGTTTATTATAAAATAAAATTCATAGAACCCAATGGAAACAGTACTTATAGCAATATAAGAGCCATTAGTTTTAATGAAAAAAATGCTATACTAAAAGTATATCCAAACCCTGTAACAGCCAATTCATTTTCAGTTACTACAGATATTGTTGGCAATAAAAAAGTAGACGTTTATAATAGCATTGGAGCTTTAATAACAACATTAAACTTTTCGGGTACAGCTTTAGATATTCAAACCAATCATTGGTCTAAAGGAAATTATTTATTAATTATTTCATCTAACAACACAATACTTGGTAACGAAAAAGTTGTAATTCAATAATAGCTATTTACAAACAACTGGCATTGCTTCAACATCAGTTTCTCTACCAAACCATACACAAGCATAACCTTGGTAAATACCAATACCAATAGATTTCCAAGGTTCGGTTTTCCAAATGCTTTGGTTAATGATTACATCGTTATGTCCACTACTTGTTTTCCAACCTTGTAACGATTCTTCTGCGGTTGCAGTATAAGTAGCATCATTGCTATGGTATGTGCTAAAAGAAATTTCAAACCCATACCCTTTATAATTGGTTAATTGTTTGGGTTTATTCCACATACATTCTGCCTCTTTATGATCTGGTGTGTAACAACAACTTGTCCAAGTTCCATTGCTACTCCAACTGTGCATATTACAACTACCTACATTGGGTTTATTTTTAACTACATCTCTAGCATGTGTTTGTGCAACAAAACTTAATGAGGTAGACAATGGAATTGAAGGCAACCCTTTTTCTTTCCGATACTGCATAATTAGTTTATACAAATCCATTTCATTTTGTGTTAAACAAACCGAAATTTTCTTTTCATTATTTTCTTGTGCAATAACTGAAGACAACTGAAAAGAAAAAACAACAAGTGAAAAAAGTATATACTTCATATGTAAATTATATTTATTAAAAATAAGATTCTTCAACTATATTTTGAGTTGAACCTAATGAATAAAATAATTTATTTCATTAAAATTAACAATTCAATATCCTTACCAACAAACAAAAGTGGCTGCATATATACAAAACCTATCTTTGCAATCTTAAAATTTGCTTGCATATGAATACACAGTTTACAGAAAGAATTACTACTGAACTTGCAGAAATTGAAGCTGCTGGTTTATCGAAAAAAGAAAGAATAATTACTAGTGAACAAGGTGCTGAAATAGTTGTAAATGGAAAAACCGTTTTAAACTTTTGTGCCAACAATTACTTGGGTTTATCTTCTCACCCAAAAGTAATTGAAGCTGCCCACAAAGCCATTGATAGCCATGGTTATGGCATGAGTAGTGTACGTTTTATTTGTGGCACTCAAGACATTCACAAAGAATTAGAAACAAAAATTGCTCAATTTTTAGGTACAGAAGATGCCATTTTATATGCTGCTGCATTTGATGCAAATGGTGGCGTTTTTGAACCATTGTTTAACGAAGAAGATGCCATTATTAGCGATGCATTAAACCATGCAAGTATTATTGATGGTGTTCGTTTATGTAAAGCACAACGTTACAGATACGAGCACAACAACATGAACGATTTAGAAACTAAACTACAAGAATCGGCACATTTAAGAAGTAGGATTATTGTTACAGATGGCAGTTTTAGTATGGATGGAACGATTGCACAATTAGATAAAATTTGCGACTTAGCAGATAAATACAATGCCATTGTAATGATAGACGAATGTCATTCATCTGGCTTCTTAGGTAAAACAGGAAGAGGTACACATGAATACAGAAATGTAATGGGCAGAATTGATATTATTACTGGCACATTGGGTAAAGCATTGGGTGGTGCAAGTGGTGGTTTTACAAGTGGTAAAAAAGAAGTGATAGAGCTATTGCGTCAGCGTAGTCGTCCATATTTATTTTCAAATACTGTTGCTCCAAGTATTGTAGGTGCAAGCATTGCAGTACTAAATATGTTAACTGAAACAACTGAATTAAGAGACCAATTAGAATACAATACAACATATTTTAGAACTAAAATGACGGAAGCTGGATTTGATATTAAACCTGGTGATCATCCAATTGTGCCAGTAATGTTATATGATGCAGTATTGGCTCAAAATTTTGCAGCCCAAATTTTAGATGAAGGCATTTATGTTATTGGTTTCTTTTTTCCTGTGGTTGCAAAAGGGCAAGCTAGAATTAGAGTACAATTAAGTGCTGCACACAATCAAGCACATTTAGATAAAGCCATTGCTGCATTTACTAAAGTAGGTAAAGCATTGGGTGTAATTCAATAAAAATTTATTTAGAAATTTTAGCATAAAGGCACTTGCATTAAACCAAGTGCCTTTATGATTTGTTCAATTTCAAACTAACTGTATGAAAAAAAATTTACCTCTAGTTATTTTACAAATAACTGCATTTATTATTATGATTGCCGTAAATGCACTAGCCAATATTTTACCAATTAATGGTTTAAATACAGGAGAAGTAAGTGCATTTTACCCTAACTATTTTGTACCAGCAGGTTTTACATTTAGTATATGGGGAATCATTTATTTATTGTTGGCAGTATACTTATTTGCAAGTACACAACTATTACTGAAAAAAAATAACGATGCTACTAAAGAAAAAATGAGCATTCAAGTTGCAAAAATTTTTATTGGAACTTGCATATTAAATGCAAGTTGGATTTTTGCCTGGCATTATTTACAAGTATTGGCATCGGTTTTCATTATGCTACTTTTCTTATTTACGTTAACAATCATGTATATAAAACAACAACAAGCAACTGTTTCATTTACTCCATTTCAACAATTTGCAATACACATTCCATTTGTAGTGTATTTAGCTTGGATATGTGTTGCAACTATTGCCAACATTACAGCACTACTGGTTTCAATTGGCTTTAATGGCATTGGTGTAGAACCTACAACTTGGAGTATTTGCATGATTATAGTTGCTACATTATTAGCCATTTATTTTGGAATTAAAGAAAAGCAATGGGCATTTTGTGCTGTAATTTCCTGGGCTTTGTATGGTATTTTACAAGGGCAAAAAAGCAGTTCTTATGCTATCGGCTTATCTGCTACAATATGTATGGTTGTTGTTTTAATTGCTACAGTTATTGCTACTTACGATAAGAAAAAAAGTGTTTAGTTCTTGCCTTTTTTAGTTCTTTTCTAGTTTTATTTTTTTGTCAACCCAATCTTATGAAGGCAATTAGTCTTTATTTAAAAACACCTTAATATTATTTAAAATATTGTACTTTGTTGCAGAATAGAAACTAATGTTTTAGAAATTAAAATATTCATCAATGCAACAACCCAAAAAACATCTTAACAAAAAACTTCTTTTAATAAT
>JAGOUF010000384.1 GCA_018061385.1 Chitinophagaceae bacterium
ATCTTCTTCATAAACAAATACTAAGAAACTTTATTTATAGTTACAAACAAAAATACGCTGTTATTGGCTTTGTGCAATACCTGTATAGATATTATTTATCTAGCTTTTGTTCTGCTTTTAATTTAGCATCAAATACAAAAGTGCCAAATGGTAAAAAGGCTGCAATAAATGCAGTGGCTAATTTTTTAAAACTCCAATTTCTTTCTTGTTTAACTATATAAGCTAACGTTATATATGTAATGAATAAAATGCCATGAATCCAACCTACATATTTTACTGGTAATGGGTTGTGCCAAATATATTTCATAGGCATTGCAAAACCCAATAAGAGCAACCAAGAAATGGCTTCACCAAATCCTACAATACGCAAACGACCCAAATTGCCAGAAGAATGTGCACTCATGTTTTTAAATTATTGGGACGAAGTTAGGCTTGAAACGAAATGGTTTTAAAACAAAAAGTTTTGCTTAGACCTATTCAATTGTTATGAATAACAAATAACATTTATATCATGTAGTTATTTGTACTGTTTAAAGAATGGTTAGCGAAAAATAATTTTGCAGTTTTTATGTAATTTATTTTAAGCCAGCATCTATTGGCAAATACATAGTATGAAAACTCAAACATATCTGCACTTAGATGATCCTTGTAACGAAAATTGGAACAATATGACTACTGTTGAAAAAGGCAGATTTTGTGATAGTTGTGCCACACAAGTAATGGATTTTACAATTATGACAGATATAGAAGTATTGCAATATTTGTCGGCCAATAATGGAAAAATGTGTGGTCGTATTCATAAAGATCAACTTCAAAGAGCTTTATTAACGCATGAACAAAAGAAAAAAGGATTGCAATTGATGATTGCAGGGGTAGCATCTTTGTTTTTTTCCATTGGAAAAAGTTCGGCTCAGCAAAAAACATTAAATCAAGATGCCCCTAAAGCAAGTTTGTTACAAAATAAACAATCAACAATATTGATCAATCAAACAATTTCTACTGCTGAACAAACTTTAAAAGGCAGTATTGTAAATGCAGAACAAAGTGCTTTGTTGAATGGTTATATTGTAAACCCAATGAATCATGAAAAAGTATTGGCCAATAAGTTTGGACAGTTTGTAATGCAAATCCCAGCTGACGTAAATCATGTGTTGGTAGGAGCAAAAGGTTTTGATACTCGAACTGTTCCTGCATCTATGTTAAACGGTATTGATACCACTATTACACTTACTGCAACAGATACCACAATAAAAGATATTGGCATTTTTGATAAAGGCGATTTGAATGGCACCAATATTATAATGGGTGGAATAAGAAGTTTTACTGAAGTTGAAAAATCAGATACTGTAATAACTTTTGTAAAGAAAATTTTCAACAATGCTTTCTTTAAAATATTACCAAATCCTGCAACAAAAGGTGGTGTAGGCATTTCAATTAAGCAAGCTGGTAATTACACAGTTCAAATTTTTGATAACAACTCTAAATTAATTCATGTACAAGAAGTTGTTGTGAATGGAAAGGGTGAAATAGTACAAATTATTTTTCCAAGTTGTGTGGTAAAAGGAACTTATTATATACGTGTTGTTGATAAGAAAACTAAAAAACAGTATGTAGATAAATTATTGGTACAATAAAATAGTCAGTTTGTTTTTGGTGAAAAAAAGTCTGCTACAAGTATTTGTAGTGGGCTTTTTTGTTGTGTATTTTTCTGTTCAATTATATTCTATTGTTGAAGGGCTGGTGGATTGAAGCAAGTAGCTGCCTTTGAAAAAGGCACTACTGTGTAAAGCCACAACCCTGTTTGTGTATGATTTTTTTGATGACAGCCCCAAATTGAAAATGAATTTTTAATGAAATTTTATGGCTAAATAAAACAATACCTTTGATGCAACATTTTGCTAAATAAATTGTTGATTGAATATGCATTACTCATCGTTAGAAGCTTGTTTAATAGACTTAGAAAAACATGGACATTTAGTAAGAATTAAAGAAGAAGTTGACCCCAATTTAGAAATGGCTGCCATACATTTACGTGTGTATGAGGCAAACGGGCCTGCAATTTTATTTGAAAATGTAAAGGGTACAAAGTATAGAGCTGCAAGCAATATTTTTGGCAATTTGGAACGAAGTAAATTTATGTTTCGTAAAACGTTTAAGTTGGTGCAGCAGTTAATTGATTTAAAGAACGACCCAATAAAAGCCATAAAACATCCATTTGAAAATTTTGCAACAGGACTGGCAGCATTGAAAGCATTGCCTTTAAAAAATCCAATTAATAAACCTGTTTTATATGAAGAAATAAAAATTAGTGATTTGCCATTAATAAAGCATTGGCCAATGGATGGTGGTGCATTTGTTACCTTGCCACAAGTCTATTCTGAAGACATTGAAACGCCTGGAATAATGAAAGCAAACCTTGGGATGTACAGAATTCAATTAACAGGAAATGAATATATTTTAGACAAGGAAATTGGGCTGCATTATCAATTGCATAGAGGCATTGGTGTGCATCAAACAAAAGCAAATAAAAAAGGATTGCCATTAAAAGTGAGTTGTTTTGTTGGTGGTCCACCAAGCCATTCATTAAGTGCAGTAATGCCATTGCCTGAAGGGATTAGTGAAATGACTTTTGCAGGCGTTTTGGGTGGCAGAAGATTTAGATATACTTACAAAGATGGTTTTGCAATTAGTACAGATGCAGATTTTGTAATTACTGGCGAAGTGTATCCCAATGAAAATAAACCAGAAGGACCGTTTGGTGATCATTTGGGATATTATTCGTTAACACACAATTTTCCGTTAATGAAAGTGCATAAAGTTTATGCAAAGAAAAATGCCATTTGGCCGTTTACTGTTGTTGGTCGCCCACCTCAAGAAGATACAAGCTTTGGACAGTTAATTCATGAGTTAACAGGCAATGCAATACCACAAGAAATACCTGGTGTAAAAGAAGTACATGCTGTTGATGCAGCTGGTGTGCATCCTTTATTATTGGCTATTGGGAGTGAGCGTTATACTCCATATTATCCAACAAAACAACCTGCAGAAATATTAACCATTGCCAACCATATTTTAGGTACAGGACAATTAAGCTTGGCTAAATTTTTATTTATTACTGCCGATGATACCAATCAATTAACAACACACAATATTGCTGAATACTTGCAATATATATTTGAAAGAATTGATTTAAAAAGAGATATTCATTTTTATACAAACACTACAATTGATACATTAGATTATAGTGGAACTGGTTTAAACACAGGCAGCAAAGTTGTTTTT
>JAGOUF010000385.1 GCA_018061385.1 Chitinophagaceae bacterium
AACCTATACAATAGACTTTGGCAACAGTATTAAAGATGTTAACGAAGGCAATGCAGCAAAAAATTTCATGTACGTTTTTTCAACAGGCAATGTTATTGATAACAATAGTTTTAGTGGTAAAGTAATTGTTGCAGAAACGGGTTTAATAGATTCAACTATAATTGCAGCATTGTATAAAAATACCAACGATACAGCAATAATTACACAACGTCCCAATTACATAGCCAAACTGCAAGGCGACGGAAGTTTTAAGTTTGTAAACTTACCCATTGGCAACTTTAAATTGTATGTCATCAACAATAGTTATTCTAAAAAGTATGATGATAGTACTCAGCTATTTGCCTTTTACGATTCTTTAATTAACATAGGTTCAACCACAAGCCAACCAACATTGTATGCTTTTCAAGAAGCAAAAAAAAATACCCTTCCAACAGCAGTTGCAACATCAACCAAAGCCCCAACTACCGAAAAAGAAAAGCAATTAAAATATGCTACTAGTTTAGAACAAGGCAAGCAAGATATTTTAGACACGACACTTACTTTAAGTTTTAATAGAAAAATTAAAAATTTAGATGTTGATAAAATTGCTCTGTACGATACCAATTATAAAAAAATAAGCAATTACAATATTGAATTAGATAGCACCAAGCAATCGCTATTTATTCATAAAAAATGGGTTGAAAAATTTTTCTTTTATTTAGTGCTACAAAAAGATTGTGTGGTAGATACAACCAATACTTCTCTCACAAAAACAGATACTTTAAAATTTAGCACAAAAAACGAAAATGAATATGGCAGTGTAAAAATTAGGTTCAACAATATAGATACTGCCAAGCACCATGTATTGCTAATTTATAAAGAAGGAAAATTGTTTGAAACAGTTAAAATTACTCAGCCAGAATGGATAAGAAAATTGTATTATACTGGCGAATTTGATTTAAAAATTTTAACCGATACCAACAACAATGGCATTTGGGATACAGGCAATTACAAACAAAAAAAACAGCCCGAAGTTATTAAACCACTTTCAAAAAAGCTTTCAGTAAGAGCCAATTGGGAAAACGAAACAGAAATAACTTTATAAAAAATTTAAACACAAACCATATTTTCAAAAATGCAATTACCTTCTACTTTACTTGAAAATGCAGTTAATGAATTTGCTAAACTTCCAGGCGTTGGTAAAAAAACTGCTTTGCGTTTAGTATTGCATTTATTAAAAAAAGAAGAGAATGAAGTAGCACATTTTGGGAATACGATTATTAAAATGCGAAACGAAATTCAATTTTGTAATCGTTGTCACAACATTAGCGATGGTATTGTTTGCAGCATTTGTAGCAATACTTTACGCAAGCAAAATATTATTTGTGTAGTTGAAACCATACGTGATGTAATAGCTATAGAAAGTACTCAACAATTCAATGGAACATATCATGTGTTGGGTGGCATTATTTCTCCTTTAGATGGTGTTGGTCCAGATCAATTAAATATCAATTCCCTTGTTCAACGTATTCAAACAGAACAAACAGAAGAGCTCATTTTTGCTTTATCGCCCAACATTCAAGGCGATACAACCATTTACTATATTCAGAAAAAAATAATCAACCCTCAATGTAAAATAACCACCATTGCTCGTGGAATTGCTTTTGGTGGAGAATTGGAATATGCCGATGAAATGACTCTAGCCAGAAGCTTAGCCAATCGTTTACCTATTCAACAATATGTAAAATAACCATTCCATTTTTTAAATTAATAATTGTACGCTTAAACCTTTTAACACTTAACTGGTTTTATTAACTAAATAAAAAAAATTATGATAGAAATAATAAAAGAATTGCCATTCATGATAGCCATTATTTCCATTGCTTGGTTAGCGGTTATTGCAATTGCTTTATTAGATATTGTTAAAAGAAAAGACATTGCGAACAACACAAAAACTATTTGGGTTATTGTAGGTTTAATTCCTTTGCTCGGCATTTTAAGTTATGGCATCATCAATTTTAAAAGAAACAAAAAAATACTTATTGCTACAATTCTTGCAAGTATAATTTCTCTATTTTCATTTTGGTATTTTGCAATTTACGAGCAAGAAAACAATCGTACCGATGTTACCAATATGAAAGGCATTACAAAAAATGCAACACAATTGGTACAAGAATTTTTAGACAATGAAGAAGCCGCCAACCAAAAATATTTGCAAAAAGAAAACAATATTATTGAAGTAACCGGTACAATTGAAAAGCTAGAAAGCGATGAAACTGGTACAGTTGTGTACCTAAACACTCAAATTGAAAATACTAGTATTTCTGCAAGATTGCAAGACAAAATAAAACTTCAACAAGGCAATACAGTTAGTATAAAAGGATTGTTTACTGGATTTATTTTAGGGCAAATTCAACTGAGTGAATGCAAATTAATTACAAGTACAAATAATAAAATTGATACAGCAACTACAATTAATACAACAAAAAAAGATACGCCAATATTGGTAAAGCCAATCACCAAAGATACTGTTTTAACAACCATTGTAGAACCCAAAAATTACAAAAGCACTAAAGCACAAATTCGGTTTTTTTCAAAAACTCCAGCCGAAAATATTGAAGCCAGCAACACACAAATTGTAAGTACAATTTCTAGTAAAGGCAACATTCAATTTGCTGCATTAATAAAAGGTTTTCGTTTCGAAAACGAACTCATGCAAAAGCATTTTAATGAAGAAGATTATTTGTACAGCGATAAGTTTCCTAAAAGTGAATACAAAGGAAGCATCACCAATTTTAATACTGTAACCTTAAATAAAGATGGCAATTACCTAGTAACTACAAAAGGATCTCTCACTTTACATGGCGTTACCAAACAAATTACAGCTACCGGCAATCTTATTGTAAAAGGCAATCAACTTAAATTAAACAGCGTTTTTAAATTGCATGTTCAAGATTATAATATTGATGGTAGCGATGTTGCTGAACAATTAGAAATTACCATTGAAGCAAATTATCAATAACGTATCCAGTTCATTTTTTATGTAGTATTCCTCTTTAATTCTATGTGTTTAAGTTAGAAACCAATTACAAAAAATCTACTCAACAAACCATAGAATCTATTTCGCAATACATTTTTTGCAAGGGCAAATTTGTGTATAGTTCAGTTTTTTATTATACATTTGCTTTCGCAGGCAGATTTGTTTATTGTTCGGCCTGCAAGTACAGGTTTAAAACTGAACTAATAAACGAAAATCATCTCTGCAAATTCTCCACAGATTATTTCTCGTTTACAAAGTTT
>JAGOUF010000386.1 GCA_018061385.1 Chitinophagaceae bacterium
GTAACCCAATCTTTTGCTTTTATTGGCTGTGTTTGCATATTGTTTAATACCGATGTACTAAGTATTGAAATGCTACTAAGTGTTGATCCAACTTCATCGTGTAAATCTCTTGAGATATTGTTGCGTAATTTTTGCAGTTCAATAATTCTATTGATTCTGCTTTTATAATAAAAATAAATAGTAACTAAAACAAGTATAGCAATAAATGCATAAAACCACCAAGCAGTATAAAAGGCTTGTGTAACTTTAAATTCCAACTTATTTTCAACAGTCCCCCAAACATCATTTTCGTTGGTTATTCTAACTTGTAAAGTATACTTTCCGGCTGGAAGGTTTGTATAGTTTGCAAATCTTTGTTCTCCATTTACCCAATCTTTATCGTACCCAACTAGTTTGTGTTGGTATTTAATTTGCGATTGAGAATGATTAATGGCAGCATACTTTATTTGAATATTGTTTTCAAAATAGTTTACAACAATTGTACTGTTAAATTGGTTGGGTAAAATATTTTTTTTGCCAACTGTGCAACTTATAATAGCAACCGGTGGCTGCTTTGTTGCTTTAATTGTAGATGGATTAATGTAGAACAATTCACCATTGCTAAAGACAATATTTCCTGTGCTACCAACTGCTAAACTACTACCAATAATTGCTGTACTAAACAACCCTTCTTTTTCATCAAATTGTGTAAAAGTATTTGTGGCAATATTCCATTTAAATAAGCCAGTATTGGTGGCTATCCAGCAAATATTGTTGCCTGCATACGCTATTGATTTGGTGTTGAAAGCATTTAAACCATTGTGTTTAGATATAGATGTAATTGTTTTACTTGCTAGGTTGTACACCTTAATACCATCATAAGCAGTTGCAGCATAAAGATTGTTGTTTACTAAAATTGATTGCCCAGCAATAAAAGCTGAATCTTCTAGTGTTACCTTATTGGTTTGGGCATTGAGTATAAAGAGTCCTTTTTTAGAAAACAAGAAATATTCATCTTTGTTTTTTTGTATTGCATTGGCAATTTCAAACTTAGATTCTGTTTGCGTATTGTACGAAAATTGTATGGTGGTTACTAATTTTTTTTGAGTATTCAGTTCAACTAAATTGTCGTTCCACCACCATCTACATAAATAAAAAATTCCATTGGGTCTTTCAATAATATCTGTAATTGGGTTGTTGCTTAAACCTTTAATTGCCGAATAATCTGTAAAGCTGTTGGTTGTTTTATTGAAAATTAAAAAGCCATCTTGCTTGCCTATAAAAATTTCGTTTTTGTTAAATGATTCTTTCATTACCCAAACATCTTTTGGTTGTTTACTGTTTGTTTGTTTGTATTGGGCAACAAATTTTAAGTTGTTGTTGTAATGATAAAGCCACTGGGCATCGGCAGTCCAAAGGCTTCCGTCAGCAGAAAAAAATGTAGATGTTATTGCACCACTGCTATTACTAGTAAGTGATTGAATGACATTTTTTTCTGGATTAAAAATGCTGATTGTGTTTTTTCCAGCAACCCAAATATTGTTATCTACGTCTTTTAACAATGCATTTATTTCGTTGGTAGAAATACTTTGTTCATCAAAGCTATTGTGTGTATAATGATTAAAACAATTATTGTAGCTGTTGTATTGATACAATCCATTGTTTACAGTACCTATCCATAAATTTTTAAGATCATCTTCTACAAAAGCGGTAGCCAATAAATCGTAAGAATTGTTTGTTGCATTGGGTAATTGTATCTTGATTAAAGTATTGCTATCTATATTGTATTTATACAAAGAAGGTTGCCAAGTACTAATCCATAAATTATTTTTTTTGTCAATAAACAACTTAGCAATAGCAGCTTTGTTACCAATATTATCTTTTAGAACATTTGCTGCAAAAGCCTTTATAGTTGTATTGTTTGTATGATTTTGAACTGTGTTTGTTCTACTATTTAAACAATTTAATCCACCCACAGTTCCAATCCATAAGTTGCCTTTTTTATCTTTAACAACATGCCCTACAAGGCTTCCTTGTAATGCAGAGTTTTGTGTAGAAAAAACTTGTACAATACTGTCATTTTTTATTTTAACAACTCCATTGGTACTGCTTGCAAACACTGTATTATCTGCATCTATAAAAAAATCTCTATATCCATTGGCATTGCTATTGAGTATTGATGGATTACCTGGACGATAATTTTTAAAAGTTCCATTTATGCAATTGTAACTTCCAAAACCATCAAAAAAAGAAGCAATCCACAACTTGCCATTTGGAGCAATCGCAATGCTATTGAGTCTACCCTTTGGAAAGCTATTTTGTTGTGTTGGGTCATTGAAATAGTTGGTAAATTCATAACCATCGTAGCGTTGTAAACCTTCATCTCCTGCAAGCCAAATAAACTTATTTGTATCTTGTATTATACTGTTAATGTTGCCATGCATTAAACCATTGCTATTATTTAAATGTCGGCATATAATTTTTTCTTGCTTTTGTGCAACAACAGATGTGCAAAATAATAAAAGCAAAAAAGCTGAGTAATGCATATTGGCAGTTTACTGCTTTAAAGCTATTGTTTTTTAGAATAGAAGCTTATAAAAATTGTATGGCTTTTTCCAAATCTTCTGGGGTGTCTATTTCTATACCCATATAATCTGTTACAACCATTTTTAATTGAATGCCATTTTCAAGATAACGCAAACATTCAATTTTTTCAGCTGCTTCTAAAGGCGTCATTTCCCAATTGGTAAAGTTGAGTAAAGCTTGTTTTCGAAAAGCATACACACCAATATGCTCATAATAAGTTGGTAAAAAGTTTGTATCTCTATGATAAGGTATTGGGCTACGACTAAACATTAAACTGTTCATGTTTTTATCAATTGCAACTTTTACATAATTAGGATTGGCAATGCTTTTTGCATCTGTTAATACTTGCATTAAACTAGCAACTTGCACACTTGCGTCAGTAAATACTGCTAATAATTTTTCTAATGGTTCACGTTTTACAAAAGGTTCATCGCCTTGTACGTTTACTACAATATCAACATTTATTTCAACAATGGCTTCAGCAATTCTATCGCTACCACTTTCGTGTTGTTTCTTGCTCATTACAGCCTTACCCCCATGCTGTATAATTTCATTAAAAATAATTTCACTATCGGTTACCACCCAAACTTCATCAAATAAACCTGTTGCAATGGTGTTGTCATAAGTATGCCTTATTACTGTTTTATTACCCAATAACTGCATTAATTTGGCAGGAAAACGAGTAGCTGCATAACGTGCAGGAATAA
>JAGOUF010000387.1 GCA_018061385.1 Chitinophagaceae bacterium
GTCAACCTTCTTAACATTAATTGTAGTTCCATTATTGTATTATAAAATGATGCGTAATAAATATAAATAATCAACTAAAAATAATTATATGAAAATGCTAATTGTAAATAGTATAAAAGAAGATTTAGAGGCTGTTCAACACATTTTTGAAGAGGCAAAAATTCCTGTATTCAGCGTGTCAGAAACTGTAGGACATAAAACAGAACATTCCAATGATTTATTAAACAATTGGTTTGCCCAAGGCGATGTATCTACAGAATCTTTATTCTTTTTCAGCTTTACCAACGATGTTAAGGCAAAAGAAGGACTTCAATTAATTAAAAAATACAATCAAAATCAACCGAGTAATTTTCCCTTGAGAGCATTTTTGCTTCCTGTAGAAGATTGCAGTTATTAAAACTAAACATCATGAAAGAAAGAATTGTAAGAAGCACAGCCGGCATATTTATTATTGCCAGTATTTTATTAGCACATTTTGTACATCCAAATTGGATATGGTTAGCAGCGTTTGTTGGCGTTAATCTTTTCCAATCTTCTATTACCAAATTTTGTCCATTAGAAACAATTTTAAACAAAGTTGGTGTTAAATAAAATCTGTTAAACAATAGTAATTTATTGGTGCTTAAAAAAATTAAACGATATTTGTGTCCCCCATTGTTAAGGCTTCTAACTTGAAGCCTTTTTTAATAAAATATTTGTATGAAATTTTATAACATTATTATTAAGTATCGATTTTGGTTAAGCTTGTTTGCAATAGCATTGGCCATTTTATTAAATGTAACTGGCAAAGCAGGTTTTTGGCCAACTTTTCCATTGTATTTTTTAGGTGTTATTGGTATTGCCAGTCATTTTTTTATTGGTCCATTGCGTTTAATACAAGAGCCTATGGAAGCAGGCAATATTGAAGAAGTGAAAAAAATATTGGCCGGAGTTTGGTATCCTAATTTATTGTACAAACCTGTTCGTTCAACTTTTTATACCATCAAAGGCAATATTGCAATGATGGATCAAGATTTTGATTCTGCAGAAAAGCATTTGAAAAGAAGCAATGAATTGGGAAGTCCAATGCCTGAAGCCGAAGGTGCCAATAAATTACAATTAGGTATGATGGCAATGCAAAAAGGCGACATGCGTCAGGGTGAAACTTATATCAGATCTGCCATACGTTTAGGCATTCCAGATAAAGAAAGTGAAGCAGTTGCTTATTTGCAAATGTGTCAAATATTTATGAACAAAAGAGAGTTTAGAGCAGCAAAAGATTATTTCCGCCGTGCAAAAGCTTTAAAGCCTAAAACTGCACAAGTGGTTGATCAAATTAAAGAAATTGAAAAATACATTTCACGTATTCCTGGATAAAATATTAACCCTGCAAATTTGCAGGGTTTGTTTTTTGTAACCAGCGGTAGAACAAGAATATACTTCATTTGGCCTGTATTGAGCGAAGTCGAAGTGTCGCAATCTTCAACAATATAACTTTACTCAACTATGTTACGCATACAACAAATTACAACAGAAGGATTAGAGCTAAATGCTTGTATTGTTTTGTTTCAAGAATATGCCAATGAATTAAATGAAGATTTATGTTTTCAAAGCTTTGATAAAGAGTTAGAAAATCCTCTCAAAAAATATGGACTTCCGTCGGGAGCTTTATTACTAGCATATTGGAATAATGAACCAGTTGGTTGTGTTGCGTTAACCAATATTACTGATGCTGCAACATCTCATCAACCAAATATTCCAACTACGCATATTTCGACTACGCTCAGGACTTGTGAAATGAAAAGATTGTATGTACAACCTGCATACAGAAAATTTAAAATTGGAGAAGCATTGGTAGATGCAATTTTGTTGGCTGCTGTTGATAGAGATTATCAAGTAATGAAATTAGATACCTTAGAAAAACTACAATCAGCTATTCAATTGTACTTAAAGAAAGGGTTTACAATTACCAATGCATATTACCAAAATCCATTACCCAATGTTGTGTATATGGAAAAATGGATGGCATAGTGTTTAAATAAAATAATTAAATAAATTTTACTGAGACTAACTTGAAAAACGGTTGCTAAAAAATCAAAACGAATTAAAATAGTTGAAGAAACTTAACTACGAATCTAATAAGATGAAGAAAAATAGAAATAGGGCTTCTTTCAAATAGCATAGATACACTAAAGGAAAAACTAATATGAGTGTAATTGTAAAATTCGGCTCTTTTTGAATTGTAAAATTTATTCTAAAAACTCTTGTTTGGCTTTTGAAACTTCTAGTTTCAAAAGCACTATTCCGCGATTAAATATTATTCTTTATAAGCAATTCTTCTATCACCCTTGCAAAATGTGTATGTTCTAAAGCATGTATTTTACTGGCAAGGCTTTCAGGTGTTTCATTTTCTTCAACAGTACAGGTTGCTTTAAAAATGTGTTCACCTTTGTCAAAGTGTTCATTTACCCAATGTATGGTTATGCCACTTTCCTTTTCTTTATTAGCAATTACGGCTTCATGCACTAAACTTCCATACATACCTTTTCCACCATAGTTGGGTAATAAAGCAGGATGAATATTTACAATAGCATTTGGAAAAGCTTGAATTAGTTTTTCTGGAACTTTCCATAAAAATCCAGCTAAAACAATAAAATCTATTTGATTTTTTTTTAGTTGCTCAACATAAGCATCACCTCTAAAAAACTGTTCTTTTTCTATTAATAAGCTAGGAATGGTATGTTGGTTAGCAATAGTTAAAACTCCTGCATTTGATTTATTAGAAACAATTAAAGCAATTTGTATGAATGAAGAAGTACTAAAATGTTTAATAATTTTTGCTGCATTGCTACCTGCACCACTTGCAAAAATGGCTATTCTTTTCACTATTCTAAACCTCCTTTAATTTTACTCCACATTCTTTTTAAATAGTTGCTAAAAAATTTAAATTGCCCTAGGGGAATACTAATAATTAATACACAAATGGGCCATAATAGGGTAACTAATGGAACATAAATAATCCAATACAACACACTTTTTTCAGTAACAACATAACTAAGTAGCCAACTACCTAATCTAGCACAAGCACTACCACCTAATGCAAATGTGCAAAAAATAAGCACAAATTGTAACCAACCAACCTGCCATTTTTGTTTTAGTTTTCCAAACATAAATCGAAGATGAAGTATTTTTTTTAGTTACACTTACGCTAAAATGAAAATTATTTTTTTAGGCTTTTCCTTTACAAAAAAATGACAAAAGTCAGGTGACTAAATGACAAAAACGCTGAA
>JAGOUF010000389.1 GCA_018061385.1 Chitinophagaceae bacterium
GATTATTGGTGAACAATCTATAAAAATATACAATGGCAACAGCTGGAAAATCATCTTTAAAACGTGGGAAGCCCAATTATATTTATAGCATCGTTGGTGTAGCGTTGGTATTATTTATGATGGGTATAATGGGTTGGTTCTTTTTAAATAGTAAAGAAATAGCTACTAAGCTAAAAGAAGATATTAAAATAAGTGTGTATTTGCGTACATTGAATAAAGATACAATTGGGCAAATTCAGCAGTTTATTGCTTCACAACCTTTTTCTAAAGATGTTAGATATATTAATAAAGCAGAAGCCACAAAAATTTGGAATGCTGAGAACAACGATGAGTGGGCACAAATTCTTGACGTAAATCCTTTGCCAGAAAGTATTGATTTTTTTGCAAGAGCTGCTTATGTAAATAAAGATAGTTTAGAAGTTATTGCCAATAGTATCAATCGTTCATTCAGCAATCAAATAACAGATATTAGTTACCCCAAAGATTTAACTAGCAATCTTGATCAAAAAGCAAAAGAAATTGGATTAATATTTTTAGTTATTTCAATTGTACTTTGTTTAATTGTAATTTTTAGTATAGACAATACCATTCGTTTAGCCATGTTCAGCAATAGATTTTTAATTAAGACTATGCAAATGGTTGGTGCAACTAGAGGCTTTATAGCAAAACCAATGAACATTAAAGCCATTGTTAATGGACTAATTAGCGGCTTAATTGCAGTATTGTTATTGTTTATATTAATTGGTTGGGCCGAAAGCCAAATTGTAGGATTAAGAGAACTTAGAGATACAAAATTAACTTTAACCCTTTTTGGAGGAATGGTTTTACTTGGGGTGTTAATTAGCTTTTATAGTACACATAGAAGTGTGTTAAAGTACTTGAAAATGAAACTAGACGATTTGTATTAATACAACTTAACTTGATAATACTTATATTGCAACCCTTAAAACTTGGTTATGAGTAATAAAAATAAGAAGGCTGAATTGGATTCTCTTTTTACAAAAGACAATTATATATGGATGGCAATTGGTGCAGTAATTATTGCACTAGGAATGTTTTTAATGAGTGGAGGAAAAACTGCCGATCCAAATGTATTTGATAATAATGAAGTGTACAGTACAACTAGAATTACAGTTGCACCAATTTTAATTTTATTGGGTTTTGTAATTGAAATTTATGCCATATTTAAAAAACCAAAAACTGCAGAATAAGTTCACTTAAAATAATCAATTAAAGCGATGTGCATCATCGCTTTTTTTATTTTATAAAGCAAATACACCATGAGTACAGTTCAAGCAATTATAATAGCAATTATTGAAGGACTAACAGAGTTTTTACCAGTATCATCTACTGGTCACATGATTATTGCAAGTTCATTAATGGGCATTGGTAGCGATACTTTTACCAAGCTTTTCGAAATTGCTATTCAATTAGGTGCCATACTTTCCGTGGTTGTATTGTATTGGAAAAAGTTTTTTGATTTTAGTAAATGGCAGTTTTATGTAAAGCTGATTGTAGCTGTAATTCCTGCATTGTTATTGGGCAAATTGTTTTCAGATAAAATTGATGATTTATTAGAAAGCCCAACAACTGTTGCTGTAAGTTTATTGGTTGGTGGTATTATTTTATTATTTATAGATAAATTGTTTAAACAACCCATTATTCAAGAAGAAAAAGAAGTGAGTTATGTCAATGCTTTTATCATTGGTATTTGGCAATGCATTGCAATGATACCTGGTGTTAGCAGAAGTGCAGCAAGCATTATTGGTGGTATGCAACAAAAACTAACAAGAAACTTAGCAGCAGAATTTTCTTTCTTTTTAGCAGTGCCTACAATGGCTGCAGCAACAGGTTATAAGTTATTGAAAACGTACACAGAACATCCTGAAATATTAACAAACAAACAAAACTTGATTACATTGGGTATTGGCAATATTGTGGCTTTCGTTGTAGCATTATTGGCCATTAAATTTTTCATTGGTTTTTTGCAAAAGCATGGGTTTAAATTGTTTGGTTGGTATAGAATTATTGTAGGCATTACTTTATTGATACTCATTTCAAGAGGTGTTTTATAAATACCCATTAACACGTATATTTTTTTTAATTTTTTATTTGCATCTTGTTTGCTAAAATTATTAAATATGTTTAAAAAATTAATGCTTGTTTTACTATTTGCTAGTTCATTGGCTGCTTGTAGTTTATTAGCTCCTTATGGTAAAAAAGTAACCATCAACAAAAGCTTAGAAATTTATATTAAAGGAGATAGTACAACAGAAGCGGATGCAAAAAAAATGGGCAATTATTTAGCCGAACTTTGGAAAGATTTAGACAATCAAAAATCATTTCAATTGGTTAAAGAAAATGGAGGCTACACAGTAAGAATGGTAATTGATGAAGCAAAATTGAAAACTGATGGACCTGCTTTGGATGTAAGTTTTGCTGCTTTAAGAATGGTACTTGAAAACGAAGTTTTTAAAGGGAGCAAAGTAAAACTTATAGTAACCAACAATACGTTTAAAGACCTTAAAACGTATGACGATACAACTACTTTAGAACCATCAAAAGAAGAAGCAACAAAAAGTGAAGATACACTTAGTACAAAATAAAATATAGTTGATGCTATTTGCAACGGTTTGATTGGTAACAATCAAACCGTTTTTGTTTTTTTAAGTCAATGATATTTTGTTTCATTGAATTGTTATCTTTAAAACATAATTATTTTACATGCAAACAGCTTCTAAGAAAATAGTAAATGCTTGGGCCATGTACGATTGGGCCAATAGCGTTTATAATTTAGTCATCACTTCTACCATGTTCCCTGCTTATTATGAAGCAGTAACCAGTTCAAATAACAATGAAGTAAAGTTGTTTGGAAGAACTTTCATTAATACTTCATTGTACAATTATGCATTAGGGGTAGCGTTTTTAATTGTAGCGTTCATGTCGCCCATACTTTCTTCAATTGCCGATTATAAAGGCAACAAGAAATCTTTTTTACGCTTTTTTTGTACTTTAGGTAGCATAGCTTGTAGTTGTTTATTCTTCTTCAATAAAGACAATATTGGGTTAGGAATTTTCTTAATGATTTTGGCATGTATTGGCTATTGGAGCAGTTTGGTATTTTACAATTCTTATTTACCAGAAATTGCTGCTGAAGAAGATAGAGATAGAATAAGTGCCAAAGGATTTTCTATGGGTTATATTGGTAGTGTTCTATTACAAATTATTTGCTTTGTGTTGTTGTTTAAACAAGAATGGTTTGG
>JAGOUF010000388.1 GCA_018061385.1 Chitinophagaceae bacterium
CCGATGTAAATATTTATGCAATTGCATCAGGCAACGACCAATTAACTTTAGATAGTCGTCCAATAGCAAACAATACAATTATACCAGTAGGGTTTACCTCAACCATTCAAAGCAATTTTGAAATAGCATTAAACAGCAATACCTTGAACAATGGATTGGATGTAATAGTAAAAGACAAGTTCTTAAATGTAGAACACACTTTAACAGCAAGCAATCCTTACAGCTTTGCAGTAACTGCCGATGTAGCCAGTCAAGGTGAAAACCGTTTTGAGTTGGTGTTTAGAACTAGCAATGCACTACCATCCAATTTTGTAACTGTATCAGCGGTTCAACAAGGCAATGCAATAGCAGTCAACTTCATCACTGTGAATGAGCAAAACATGAGTAGCTATGAAGTAGAAGAAAGTGCAAATGGCAATAGCTTTACCAAAAGCACTAGCATAAAAGCCAACAACACAACTACAGCCAACTACAATTGGTTAGATGCTACTATTAACAATGGCAACAATTACTACAGAATCAAAGCCATTGAAAAAAATGGAGTAGTAAAATATAGCCAAGTAGTCAATGTAAGAACAGGCACAAAAGGAGCAGAGTTTACAGTATATCCAAACCCAGTAAAAGGTGGAACAGTGAATGTACAATTGATGAATGTAGAGCAAGGCTTATACAGCATTAAGATCGTAAACAAGTTGGGCCAAGAGATTGCATCAAGAATGATTACACACAATGGCGGCAGTGCGACACAATCAATCAATATTGGCAATGTAGCATCAGGCACTTACAATATGGTAATCAGCAATGGCACAACGAGTGTAACAAAAGCAGTGATTGTAGAATAAACAAACTGTTAGGTTGAGCCTGTCGAAACCGATAATAAGTTTCGACAGGCTTTTAACCTAAAACTTTCTAAACTATACAATTCCCATCTCCCTTTAGGGGTTAGGGGCAAACTAAAAAAATATGAAATTAAAAATATCAACCATTGTAACCATTTGCTTTATAGCAGCTTTGGTATTACCTAGCCTAGTACATGCACAACCTGTATTTGATGATGACGTAAATGATGTTCCCATTGATGGAGGTTTAAGTTTACTAATTGCAGCAGGCGTTGGTTATGGTGCTAAGAAAATGAGAGATAACAAATTAAAGAATAAGCTTTAAATTAAATAAAGTTGAACTAGCATACATCATGAAACATAAGTTTTTACTATTTGTGGTACTTGGTCTTGTAATGAATGTACAAGCTCAAAATCCACCTAAACGAGAGTTTAGAGCAGCATGGATGGCCACCTTCTCAAATATTGATTGGCCTGCAGTTGGTGCAACAACATCGCAAGAACAAAGCACTTTTATACAACGTGTTAATGAGCATCAATTAAATGGTATGAATGCTTTATTTGTTCAAATAAGAAGTCAGTGCGATGCTATGTATCCAAGTTCTATTGAACCTTGGAGTAAAGACTTAACAGGTACGCAAGGAACAGCACCAAATCCTTATTACGATCCATTACAATTTATGATAACCGAAACCCGTAAAAAAGGAATGGAGTTTCATGCTTGGATGAATCCATATAGAGCTTTGGCTTCTGCAACTACATCAAACATCAATGCACTGAGTTCAACACATGTAATCAATGCACATCCTAGCTGGATTTTAGATTGCACCACCAATTCAAATGGTGCAGTACAAAAAATTTTAAACCCAGGTTTGCCACAAGTTTGGGATTATGTGATAAGTGTAGTAATGGATGTAGTTAGAAGATATGATGTAGATGGAATTCATTTTGATGATTATTTTTATACCAATCCTGCATCAACAACATACAATGATGATGCAACTTTTTTAGCAAATTCTAGAGGCATTAGCAATAAAGCAGATTGGAGAAGATCGAATGTAGATACTCTAATTAAAAGATTAAACGATAGTATCAAATCGGTAAAACCTTGGGTTAAATTTGGTGTATCGCCAAGTGGTATTTGGTTAAGTAATACAACATCGCCTGTAAACCCTGCTGGTAGTGCAACAAGTAGTGGAGCAACACAACACTATAAAGATCATTTTGCCAATAGCAGACTTTGGCAAAATCAAGGTTGGGTAGATTATATGATTCCACAGATTTATTGGTTTATGGGACAATCAGGTAGTAGTTATACCGTTTTGGCCCCTTGGTGGAACAACAATGCATTTAATAGGCATATGTATATTGGTATAGCAGGCTATAAGGTTGGTGATGTAGATCAAGGAAACTTTGCTACCAATAATCAAGAAATACCGAATCAAATACGATTAAATAGACAAAACGCAAATATAACTGGTCACGTTATTTATAATACTACCAGTTTACGAAACAATCCTCTTGGTTTTAGGGATAGCCTAAGAAATTTTTTCTTTAATAAACCAGCATTGTTACCAACTATGAGTTGGAAAGACAATGTAGCTCCTGAACCAGCAACCAATTTAGTAGCTTCTCAAGTTTTCTTAAATACCATTACACTTAACTGGGTAAAACCTGCATTGGCTGTTAATGAAATGGATAAAGTGAAAAGATTTGCATTGTATAGATCTACTACTTTTCCTGTAGATATTACCAATGCAAATAACTTAATTTATATAAGCCCCGCCGATGAAGTTACCTATACAGATTACACAGTTGGACAAGGTGTTAATTACTACTATGTAGTTACTGCATTAGATAGATTGCACAACGAAAGTATAGTAAGTAATACTGCAAGTATTTTAGCATTGCCTATGCAATTGGTTGATTTTGCAGTGCAAAAAAATAATTCAAATACTGCACTTATTAAGTTTATAACCAACAACGAAATAAATGTAAGTTACTTTGAAGTTGAGAAAGCAGGTATTGCACAAACATTTAAATCTATAGCAACAATTGCTGCTAAAAACAATGCTATAACCAATAGTTACACCTTAATAGATACTGTACAAAATGGAAAATGGCTATATAGAATTAAAATGGTTGATAAAGATGGAACTACAACGTACAGTTCAGTTATAACTTACAATAACAGTACAAAAAATGAATGGATAAAAGTATATCCTACAGTTATTGGTAAAGGAGAGAGATTAAAAGTTGAGGTGAGTAACAACTCTTCAAGAATTAATTATAGTATGGTGAATGTAAATGGAATTGTTGTTCAAAAAGGAATATTGAACAACAACTTTATACAATTGAATGCAAGCTTACCAGTTGGCATGTATATTATTGTGTTGAATGATGAATTGGGAAAACAAGAAAAGG
>JAGOUF010000390.1 GCA_018061385.1 Chitinophagaceae bacterium
AGAATTAAAGCCATTCGTTTGGCTGTTGGAAATGAGTTGCCTTTGCGAATTGATGCCAACCAAGGTTGGACTGTACCAACAGCTATTGCAACTTTACAAGCATTGGAACCTTATAATATTGAACATTGTGAAGAGCCCATTGCACGTTGGAATTTTATGGAATTATCTAAAGTAAAACAAGCTAGCCCAATAAAAATAATGGCTGATGAAAGTTGTTGTACACAGCATGACGCAAATCGATTAGCAACTTTACAAGCTTGCGATTATTTTAATATTAAACTTGGAAAAAGTGGAGGCATTTTTAATGCACTGCAAATTGTAGCAGCTGGCAATAACCACAATATAAAATTACAAATTGGTAGTTTTATGGAAAGCAGATTGGCAACTACAGCCTTTGTACACTTTGCATTTTGCAACGCATCAATTGTACATTTTGATGTAGATACGCCATTAATGATGGCAGAAGATCCTGTACGAAATGGTTTACAATACCTTGCCAATGGTGTTGTTGAAATTGATGATGCTCTAGGCATTGGTGCAACAATTGATGATGCTTATTTAACTCAATTAGAAAAAATCATCATTAATTAATACTAAGATTTACATAAAGAAAACTGCTTTCTAACAAATATTTTTGAAAAAATAAATGAGTATGAAAAAAATTCTTTTTACAATTGTTGTTGCATTCAGTACTTACTCTTTTGCACAAACTGCAAAAAGTAACGGCGTTACAGATTGTAAGGAATTGAAATTTTGGATTAAAGCCTTACAAACAAAACTAAAAACTGTAGATCTTACTTTTAACACAAAAACAGGCACTTTTGAGAGCAAAAGGAAATTTAAAGGCTTTGATATAACTGAGTATAGTGTTTATGAAGCAGGACAACAATACCATGTTAAAGGAATTAATTCTGCATTTAAAAATCCTCAATCTGCTAGGGAGCATTTTAAAAAACTGATAGCTTTAATACAAGATTGTGATTCAAAATTTAGTTTACAGAACGACACTTATAAAGACAATGAAACCAATGGTTATTGTGTTGTTACTAAAAAGCTTTCTACTAAAACGTTGTTACAAATTGAATTGATTTGGGATGCCAATGGGCTTGAAGATGCTTATCCAGAAAATTATATTGCATGTGCAATTTATTATAGTAAAAAAATTACAGAGGAGTAATAACTCTATTGTTTCTGTACCTATTATTTTAAAATAAAGCATATGTAATTGAAACATCAATTCAACTAAAATTATTCTTTCTTAGTTGCTTTTATTTTATTTCCTCCTTGTAGCAGAACCAATGATGTTACTTCTTGCTTATCATTTAATTGAAACTGTACTTGAGCATCTACAGCTTTTAAGAAAAAAGAAAGTTCAGTTTCTGCAAATATTGGGAATGCATTTTGACCAGTTAGTTGTACAAACAATTGATTCGATTTTAAAGAAACAGTAACTTCAATAGATTCTTGAATTTCAAAAACACCTACAAACTTTTGAAGTTGTTCATTGCTTAACTTTATTTCAGTTCTTTCTTTTTTTGTAGGTAATGGTTTGTTGTAAATAATGCTTTTTAAATATGCAAACAATTTTGTGGTTGAAACATTCTCATGATTTTGTAAAACAATAATTGTTTTATCATTATCAATATGCCTTTCTATAAATGTTTTATAACCTGGCCATCCACCACTATGGTTAACAATTTTGCCATAGGTTTCATCATCTGAAATAGCCCATCCAAACCCATAATCTCTTTTTGATTTATTGTTCAATTCTACGGCACTAAAAATTTCCTTTTTACTTTCGTTTGTTATAAGCTTTTCTGTATACAAAGCTCTATCCCATTTCAATAAATCGTTTACAGTTGAGTTAACAGTACCATCTCCAACGATTCCATCTAACCAAATAACCAATTTAGTTGCTTCAAAATCATCGGGTAAAATATACTTTTTTAAACTGTCTGAATAAATATAACCAAACGCATAATTGCTTATTTTTTGGGGAGCAAATCTTCTTGTATAAACAAAAGTATTTTTCATTTCAAGTGGTTTAAAAATTGCCTTTTGTAAATAATTTCCATAAGACAAACCCGATACTTTTTCAATAATTGAAGCCAAAAAAGCATAACCAGTATTGCTGTATTCCCATCTTGTATTTGGTTCAAATAATATTTTTGGATTGTGCTTTGCAAACAAATCAACAATGTCTTTATTCGTAGCAATTTTACTTTTATCAAACAAGCTATCCATTAAGTCCATATAATCTGGAAGCCCTCCTGTATGATTGAGCAAATGTTTAATGGTAATGTTTTTATAGTTAGATAATTGGGGTAAAAATTTAGAAATTTTATCTTCGTAGCTCAGCTTGCCTTTTTCTTTAAGTAATACAATTGCCATTGCTGTAAATTGTTTTGAAACAGAAGCCAACTCAAAAATTGAATTTTCGTTGAGCAATTCTTTTGTACTCTCGTTGGCAATGCCAAATGATTTATTATACAATACATTTCCTTTTTCGGCAATTAAAATATTACCGTTAAATCTTTCACTTTTAAACATTGCGTTTACAACACTATCAATTATTGCAACTCTATCTTGTGCAAAAGAAAATTGTGTAATAATTAGCAACAAAATTCCGATTGTAATTCTCATAATTTGTTAGTTGAAAAGGTCACTAAAATACATTTCGTATTTTAAATATACTATAAATAAGAAGAGAGGTTGTAAAAACAACCTCTCTTCTTATAACTGATACATTTCAATTAAATATTTAATCCTCCGCAAGCACTTAAAACTTGACCTGTTATGTAACTGCTCATATCACTTGCTAAGAATAAAGTAGTATTGGCAATTTCTTCAGCCTTACCAAAACGCCCTAAAGGAATTTTCTTTAAAAATTCGGCCGATGCATCTCCGTCTTGCAAATAATGTGTCATATCGGTTTCTATAAAACCTGGTGCAATGGCATTGCAACGAATATTTCTGCTACCCAATTCATGTGCAACACTTTTTGTAAAGCCAATAATACCTGCTTTACTTGCAGCATAACTACTTTGCCCCGCATTGCCACGAATGCCAATAATAGAACTCATGTTAATGATAGAACCTTGTCTTGCCTTCATCATTGGACGAATGATTTGTTTGGTCATATTAAACACACTTTTCAAGTTTATGTCCATTACGTCATCCCATTGTTCGGCAGTCATTCTCAACAATAAATTGTCTTTACTAATACCTGCATTGTTTACACATACATCTACACTGCCAA
>JAGOUF010000391.1 GCA_018061385.1 Chitinophagaceae bacterium
TGTTCTAAGATTTCTACACCAACAGTTGCTTGTCCTTCTATCACTTTATAATCATCGAATGGTGGAATGAAGACCATGTTGTTTTCTTGTGTAAACTGCTTTGCAGCAATGGCACAATCATCAAACGTATCGCCAATTAATTTAATTTCAATAAAGCTTTCACCAAACATTTTTGTTTGATTTACCTTTTGTTTGGGTGTAATAATGGGCATAAAAATTACACCTTTAGCTCCCAGCTTTTTACAACTGTATGCAAAACCCTGAGCATGATTGCCTGCACTTGCACACACAACTCCTCGTTGCAATTGATCTTGTGGTAAACTCCTCATCATATTATAAGCACCACGTAATTTATAAGAACGTACCACTTGTAAATCTTCACGTTTTAAAAAGACATTGGCCTGATATTTTTTACTCAAGCTATGACTTAAATGCAAAGGCGTTTTAATAGCAATGCCGGAAAGCCTTTCTGCTGCTGCTTTATAGTCGAGACACCAAACCCCTAAAGGAGAATTATTTAAATCTATACTAAGCTTTGATGCTTCTTCCATTTTTTTTTTGTAAGAAAATTAATATGATACCTCGTACTTAAAAAGATGCCCAATGATGTGAACCTTGAAAAGTGCGACGCCAGTAAAGTTGCCATGAAATACTGCAGCTCGTTTCCAAATAATGAATACTTCATCTTCTCCTTCCCCTTTTAAGGGTAGAGTTTATGCTACAGTATGAATTGCTTTCATAGCTGTCATTGCTTGTCTCAACACTTTACCAACAGCTTCAACTTGGTGTGAACGGATGGCTTCGTTTACTTCTATGATAGTTTTGTTATCTACGCCATTATCCTTACCAGCATTATAGTTTGTGCCAATTACATCAACATCAATTTTTTTCATGAAGTTGGTTAACATTGGTTTTGCTGCATGATCAAATAAATAGCAACCATATTCGGCAGTATCAGAAATTACACGATTCATTTCAAATAATTTTTTACGTGCAATGGTGTTTGCAATTAAAGGTGTTTCGTGTAAGCTTTCGTAATAAGCACTTTCTGCTTTAATACCAGATTGAACCATTGTTTCAAATGCCAATTCAACACCAGCTCTTACAAATGCAACCAACAATAAACCATTGTCAAAGTATTCTTGTTCTGCAATTTTATTGCTAGTTGGTGCTGTTTTTTCAAAAGCAGTTTCACCAGTTGCCGCTCTCCAAGTCAATAAATTTTTATCATCATTCGCCCAATCTTCCATCATGGTTTTTGAAAAGTGGCCACTCATAATATCATCTTGATGCTTTTGAAATAATGGACGCCAAATATTTTTTAATTCCTCACTTAATTCATACGCTTTTAGTTTAGCAGGATTCGAAAGTCGGTCCATCATTGCAGTAATTCCACCTTGTTTCAAAGCTTCTGTAATTACTTCCCAACCATATTGAATCAATTTTGCAGCATAAGCCGGCTCAATGCCTTTTTCTACCATTTTGTCAAATGAGACAATTGAACCAGTTTGTAACACACCACATAAAATGGTTTGTTCACCCATTAAATCGCTTTTTACTTCTGCTACAAACGATGATAATAATACACCAGCTCTATGACCACCAGTACCTGCTGCATAAGCTTTTGCTTGTGAAAGTCCTTTTCCGTCAGGGTCGTTTTCTGGATGTACAGCAATTAAAGTTGGTACACCAAAACCACGAACATATTCTGCACGAACTTCAGAACCTGGACATTTTGGAGCTACCATTATTACAGTAAGGTCTTTGCGAATTTGCATGCCTTCTTCAACAATATTAAAACCATGAGAGTAGGAGAGTGTTGCTCCTGTTTTCATTAATGGCATGATTGCATTTACTACTGACGTATGTTGCTTGTCGGGGGTTAAGTTTAAAACTAAATCGGCTTTAGGAATTAGTTCTTCATAAGTGCCAACAGTAAAGCCATTTTCTGTTGCATTTTTCCATGAAGCTCTTTTTTGTGTAATTGCATCTTGACGTAATGTGTATGATACATCTAAACCTGAGTCTCTCAAGTTTAAACCTTGATTCAAGCCTTGTGCACCACAGCCAACAATTACTATTTTTTTGCCCTTCAATACATTTACTCCATCAGCAAAGTTGCTGCCATCTAAAAATTCACAAACTCCCAATTGATTTAGTTTTTCTCTCAATGATAGTGTGTTAAAATAATTTGTCATTGTATCTTTTTTTAAATTTTAATATTTATTTTTAAGTTACCAACTGCTGAATAACTATTGAACAACTGTTGCGTCGCACCCTTCAACTGTATAACTTTACTCAGCAACTGATTAGTTTGGTATTGCCATATACCCCTTTAGGGGTTGGGGTTACATGCTAAACACTGCTTCACCTTCATTCAAATATTCGTTTTCTACTACTTCCTCACCTGGAGTAATGGCTTCAAAACTTTTTAGTTTTTCGTGAAACCCTTTGCTGTCTTTAATTATAGCCACTCTTGCACTGCGTACAAATTCTATTAAACCGTAAGGTTCTAAAACTTTTACTAAATTATCCGTTTCTTCTCTATGCCCTGTTACCTGAAATACAGTATAATCATTTCTGATTACAACAGTATTGGCACCATGCTGACGTAATAGCCTTTCCACTTTTACTTCTTCAGCAATTACATTTGTTGGCACTTTATACAATGCCATTTCTTGCCAAACAATTTCTTCGCTTGTATTGTAGTATGCCTTTAAAACTTCTACTTGTTTTTCAATTTGACGACATAATTTTTTAATCACATCTTCAGTTTCGTTTACCACAATTGTAAATCGATGCACACTCTCAACTTCGGTTGGTGAAGTGTTTAAACTTTCGATATTAATTTTTCTACGTGAAAAAATAATGGCAATACGATTGAGTAAACCAACTTGGTTTTCTGTGTAAACTGTTATGGTATATTCTTGTTTCATCTGTTCAATTTCTATTCTTTAATACAAGTGTGTCCTGCTAAAGCAGGATTTCCAACAACGCAACTGAAGTTGTTGTTTGTGCTACAGTTCAGTACAATAGGGTTTTAAATTTCCTCTTTCCTCAATACAATTTCAGCAACACCTCTTCCTTGTGGTACCATTGGAAATACATTGTCTTCTTTTCCAACTTCTACTTCCAACAAGTAAGAACCTTTGTGGTTAAGCATTGTAGCTAAAGCATTTTTTAAATCTTCTCGTTTTGAAATACTGTTGCCAGGAATGTTGTAGCCTTTTGCAACTTGTACATAATTTGGACTAGCAA
>JAGOUF010000392.1 GCA_018061385.1 Chitinophagaceae bacterium
GATTAGTTTGGCTTTATCTCAAGGTGGAACAAGAAATTGGGCACCCGGTGGCGATCGATTTTCATTGGCAACCAATGGTTTTTTAAACCTTTATGCCAACCATACAAAAGGAAAATGGCAATTTAATACATCAATTGATGCCAATTACGGATTAATGACAACCGAAAGTTGGGGAGCAATTAAAAACGACGACAAATTAGAACTTTTAAACAAGTGGAATTATCCTGTTTTTAAACCCAATAAAAAAGGGGAAAATCGTTATAGATTGGGCTTAACTACCAATTTTAGAACCCAATTTGCCGATGGTTACGATTATGATGGAAATACTCGCAAACGTATTTCTTCATTCTTGGCTCCTGGTATTTTAGTGTTATCTCCAGGCTTAGATTATGTAGAAGTAAAAGGCTTCAATGTTCATTTTTCACCAATTGCTGCTCGTTGGATTTTAGTACCCAATCGTCCTTACGAATTGGGAGCCAATTATGGTGTAAAAGCTGCACAAGAAGTAAAAAATGAATTTGGTGCTTATATTTCTGTTGGTTATTCTGGCGAAATTTCTAAGACTGTTTCAATACGTTCTAGAGTAGATGTTTTTGCAGATTATGTGGCCAACAATCCAGCCAATATGGATGTGTATTTAACCAATATGTTGTACATAAAAATTAGTAAATGCTTAGGCGTTGTGTACAATTTTGATTTGCAATACGATAACGATACAAAAATTTTTGGATACAACAAAAATGCAACTGGCACACAATTAAAATCCATTTTTGGTATGGGTTTAAGTGTTAAGTTTTAAAATTGTTCTACAAACTTATAAGCCCTGCCAACTTATAGTTGCAGGGCTTATTTTTTTAGTGGATAATTAATATCCAATATTTGTATATGTTTTAAGCTATTCAGCTTATTTTGTAATAATTAATTTTTTGCTGTGAACACAACATCTTATCAAATAAAATTAGATCAATTTGAAGGCCCATTCGATTTGCTATTGTTCTTTATAGAAAGGGACGAACTAGATATATACAATATTCCAATTACTACAATAATTAAAGATTTTTTAGCCTTTATTCACAATGGCGAAAAATTAAATATTGAATTAAGTAGTGAGTTTATTTTATTTGTTTCTACGTTAATGCGTATTAAAGCAAAGCTATTATTACCACGTAAAGAAATTGATGCACAAGGCAACGAGGTTGACCCAAGGCAAGAATTGGTAGAAAAAATTCTAGAGTTCAAACGTTTTAAAGAAGCATCAGTTAAAATGGCCGAAATGGAAGCCGTAAGAATGTTAATGGTAAAACGTGGTAACCTACAAAAAGAGTTGATTGATATTGGAGAAGAAGCTGGCGAAGGCACCGAAATACAAGCCATTACTATGTTTAAGCTAATGAAAGCTTTTGAAAAAGTAATGCAACGTGTACACGACAGACAAAACAAACCTGTTCACACCGTAGTAAGATACAATTACACAATGGAAGGAAGTAGAGAGTTTATGTTGGGTTTTGTACAAAAAGAAAAAACAGTAACATTTGAAAATGTATTTGAAAAATGTCAAGATAAAATACATGCAATTTTTCTATTTCTTTCAATGCTGGAACTTTCGCAACAACGCTTTATGAAATTATTGGTTGGTGATGGACGAAATAATTTTATTATAGAATGGAACGATAAACGTGAAGAAGAATTAATTGCTGAAGGAGTAGACGTAAATGAACCTTCAATAAACAATACAATGGATAATACAAATGAAGAAGCCACTTTACTAAACTAATTCAATCAATATTTTCGGTAAAGAGTTACATTAATTGTAGTTATCTTCAAACAGTATCTTTTTTTACACTAACAATGTTTGCTATGCAATTTGGAATGATAGGAAGCGGAAGCTGGAGCACTGCTTTAGCTAAAATTTTAACGGATAATGGCAACACCATTCATTGGTGGGTAAGAAATACAGATACCATAAAATATATGCGAAAACGCAAGCACAATCCGCATTATGCTAGCAGTGCATATTTTGATACAGGACAAATTATTTTAGATAGCAACATTATTGATGTAGTTAAAAAAAGCGATGTATTGGTAATTGGTGTACCATCTGCTTATGCAGAAGAAGTATTGCAACAACTGCCTAGCAATGCATTTGAAGGCAAAAAAATAGTATCGGCAATAAAGGGAATTTTACCAACCGATAATCAATTGCTCAACGAATATTTGCAGCAACATTTCAACGTTCAAATAGAAAACTACTTTACCGTTTTAGGCCCATGCCATGCCGAAGAAGTTGCAGCAGAAAAACTATCTTATTTAACCTTTACAGGTATTAATGAAACTACAACAAAACAAATAGCCCAATATTTTAATACAGATTATTTAAACACACGTACCAACCACGATATTTTTGGTGTACAATATGCTGCCATATTAAAAAACATTTATGCTTTGGGTGCTGGTATTGCACATGGATTAGAATATGGTGACAATTTTCAGAGTGTTTACATTGCCAATGCAGCCAATGAAATGGTAACTTTTTTAAAAAAATTAGTAAAAAATACGGGTGATAATGAAAACGAATTAATTAATTATGCAGCCTCTGTTTATTTAGGCGATTTGTTGGTTACCTGTTATTCTTTGTACAGTAGAAACAGAACTTTTGGCAACATGATTGGCAAAGGATATAGTGTTACTGCAGCACAATTAGAATTAAATATGGTGGCCGAAGGTTACAACGCTAGTAAATGTATATATAAAACCAACCAAACTCTACAAGCAGAAACACCAATCGCAACAACTATTTATCAAATTTTGTGGGAGCAATTACCTGCCGATGAAGGCTTTAGAAAAATAGAAGAATTGCTCATGTAATTTTTTGTTAACCAACACCATTGCTACTATCATCGTTCTCGGTGTCACTCACTTCAAGGGTTATAACAATATTCAACATAAAGAAGAAGTGATAGAGCATTTACGTCATCTTTTCTTAAAAGAGTTTTTAAAAAATGAATCTACTTTTTTATTAAATTCATCAGCATGTTCTATTAGAGTAGCATGCCCAGAATTGGGCAATATCCATAAATTTGCATTGGGTTTACATATTTATTCCATGAGCGTTAGAATAATTACTGGCAACTTTATTATTGCCATAATCAATTTTGCTTTGACAAAAGGCGGTACATGAAATTGTAAAAAGTACAAGAAGAAAAAATAGTTTATGCACTGTAAAAATATTAAAGTAAGCAACTTGAAAAG
>JAGOUF010000393.1 GCA_018061385.1 Chitinophagaceae bacterium
GGTAATTGAAAACTTGTTAAAAAATGCGTTGGATGCAATGGATGGTATTGGTTCTATAAAAATAAATATACAAGATGAGGCTAGTAAAATAATTATTGATGTAACCGATACTGGCAAAGGCATTACCAAACAAAATGTAGCAAAAATTTTCAATCCAGGTTTTACCACAAAAAAAAGAGGTTGGGGCTTAGGCTTAACACTTACCAAACGCATTGTACAACAATATCACAAGGGACATATACTTGTACTAAATAGTGAAGTGAATGTTGGTACAACATTTAGAATTGAATTATCAAAATAGTTATGGTATGTACATTAAAAAATCCTGATGAATAAACATCAGGATTTTTATTGGCGGTGAGAAAGGGATTCGAACCCTTGGTACAGTTTAACCCGTACGTCAGTTTAGCAAACTGGTGATTTCAGCCACTCATCCATCTCACCAACCTATTCCCTTTCTGCTATAATGAAAGGGCTGCAAATATAAAAGGCAATTGTGAATTACCAAATAATTTATTTTAAAATGCTGTAAAAAGAAAAAAGTCTAGCAAGCAGAATTGTACAATTTTGATTGTTAGACTTTTAAGAATTTTTTTTGGGGATTGCTTACATTGCTGCTAATTGCACTTTTTGTGTTAATTCCATTACATTTTCTCTAAAAATAGTATCCGTATCCATTAAGTCTTTTACAGTTTGGCAAGAGTGAATAACAGTTGTATGATCTCTTCCACCAAAATGTTCTCCAATGGTTTTTAAAGAATTTTTTGTAAATGCCTTTGCCAAATACATAGTAATTTGACGTGCTTGTACAATTTCTCTTTTTCTTGTTTTGTGTAACAATCTTTCGTAAGGCACATCAAAATATTCGCAAACCATTTTTTGGATGGCATCAATAGTAATTTCTTTGCTGCTGGTTTTTACAAAGTTTCTCAATACTTTCTTGGCCAATTCTAAATCAATATCTTTTTTATTTAAAGATGATTGAGCCAACAAAGAAATTAATGCTCCTTCTAACTCACGTACATTGGTATTAATGTTATAAGCTACATATTTAACCACTTCTTTTGGCATATCTAAACCATCGTTCTTCATTTTACGTTCCAAAATTTCAATCCTGGTTTCGTAATCTGGTATCTGTAAATCGGCACTTAATCCCCAACGAAAACGGCTTAACAATCGTTCTTGCATACCATCTAAATCTTTAGGGGCTTTATCGCTGGTTAGTACCAATTGTTTGCCACTTTGGTGTAAATGGTTGAAGATGGCAAAGAAAGCATCTTGGCTTTTCTCTGCTCTTGCAAAAAATTGTACATCATCTATTATTAATACATCTATTAATTGATAAAAATGTATAAAATCGTTGATGGCATTGTTGCGACTATGATCTTGAAATTGATTGATGAATTTTTCGCTACTCACATACAATACCACTTTATTGGGATTGCTTCTTTTAACATCGTTTCCAATGGCTTGAGCCAAATGTGTTTTACCTAAACCAACACCACCATAAATTACCAATGGATTAAATGAATTGGCTCCTGGTTTTTCTGCAACAGTTTTTCCTGCTCTTCTTGCTACACGATTGCAATCACCTTCGATAAAACTATCAAAAGTGTACATGGCATTTAACTGTGGATCAATTTGCATTTTCTTTAATCCAGGAATTACAAAAGGATTTTTTACGGGATTATCGATTACCAACGGAAAGTTCATTTCGTTGTTGCTAAAAGTTTTCATACCACTTGCTGGTAAATCCATGCTTCCATTTCTGCCATTGCCGCTATCTACCATGATTCGATATTCCAATCGAGCATCTTTACCCAATTCTCTTTTCAAAGTTTTGGCTAAAAGATTTACATAATGCTCTTCTAAGTATTCGTAAAAAAATTGACTAGGCACCTGAATCATTAACACATTTGTTTTTAACTCAACGGGGTTAATTGGTTCGAACCAGGTTTTGAAATGTTGCCATTCAACAATGTCTTTAATTATTTTTAAACAATTAGACCAGACAGATTCAGCAGTTTTAGACATACAGTAATCAGGTATTATACGTAAGTTAAGTTTATTCTCTAGTTGACAAACTACCTATAATTTTTTCAAATGTTGATATGTTGATAAAATTATTTGGTAGGGGATGCAATATGTGCAATTAAAGTTGAAAAAAAAATTTTTTATTCACTTGCTTTTTTCCCTATTACAACAGTATTTGAATTGACCAAATTTTTCTTTGAAAATTTTCCAAAATTATAATCTAGCCTTCCCAATTGAATTCCAGCCCAACCCACTTGATTTACCAAGGTTACTCCACCTTTACGATTGGTATATTTTCTTGGTTCAGGAAAAAAACGATGTGTGTGCCCACCAATAATTAAATCTATATCATAACATTCTTTTGCCAATATTTCATCGCTTAATTTATCATCTGTGTATTTATCTCCTAAATGCGATAAACAAATAATCATTTCACAACCTTGACTCTTTAATTCAGCTGCGGTTTTATTGGCACATTCAATTGGATTTTTATATACAGTATTTCCAAATAAACTGTCTGGTATCAAGCCTTTTCCTTCAATGCCAATTCCTAAAATTCCAACTTTAATATTGCCTTTTTTGATAATTTTATAAGGGATTGATTTTCCTTCCATTGGTGTATTGGTAAAATCGTAATTACAAACAATAATTGGAAAGTTTGCATGTTGTAATTGAGTAGCAAAATTTTCTAAGCCTGCGTCAAAATCGTGATTGCCCATTGTTGCTGCATCATAACCCATTAAGCTCATGGCTTTTATTTCTGGTTCGCCTTTGTAAATATTAAAGTACGGAGTTCCTTGAAAAATATCCCCAGCATCTAACAACAAAACATGCTCTTCGGCTGCTCTAATTTCTTTAATAATTGCTGCTCTAGCTGCAACACCTCCCATACCAGCATTTCTACTTCCATCTTGCGGAAAAGGATCAATTCTACTATGTACATCATTGGTATGTAAAATGGTTAATTTTCTTCCTTCACTAGCAGCAAAAACACTTGTAGGCAAAAGCGATGTAGCCAATAATGCTCCACCTGTAAATGCTGTTTCTTTTAAAAATTTTCTTCTATTCATAACATTAAATAAAAATTCAATTAATAAGTAACTCTTCCTTCAATTTTCCAATCAATTGGTTTGCCTTGTTGGGTAATTTGTTTTGTAAAAGCAATCAGTGCATCTCTTAATAAATACCCTTTATTTATTTGTGGTACAT
>JAGOUF010000394.1 GCA_018061385.1 Chitinophagaceae bacterium
CCTATTGCAAGTAGCAGTCGTTGGTTAACAGCAGCTTTAATTTTTCAATATATAGATGAAGGTAAAATTTCTTTAGAAACACCGATTGCAGATTACTTACCAATTTATGCTACTTATGGAAAAAAATATATTACCATACGCCATTGCTTGAGTGATTTAATTGGTATTGAAAGTAAAAAATGGAGCATTACCGAACCTGGCAAATTTGAAAGTTTAGAAGCTATGGTTGATGATTATGCAAAAAGAGAAATTAGAGCCAATACTGGTACTGATTTTTGGTATAGCAATATGGGTTTAAACATTGCTGCAAGAGTATTGGAGAAAATTACAAAAAAAGGATTTGAACAATTGATGACGCAAAAGTTGTTACGTCCGTTGAACATGAAGAATACAAGCTTTTCTTCTTTAAACAATCGTGCAGTAAATCCTGCATCTGGTGCAGCAAGTACAGCCAATGATTACATGAACTTTTTAGCCATGCTACTAAACAAAGGATTGCACAATGGCAAACAAATTTTAAGTGCAAAATCGGTTGATGAATTGTTGGCTTTTCAAACAAAAAATATTCCGGTTATGTATGCGCCGAAAGAAGCAACAGGTATTGATTTTGGTTTTGGAAGTTGCATTTTAGAAAAAGATAGCAACGATAAAACTATCATTGCGGGCTGCCCAAACTTTTTAGGATTTTGGCCATTTATAAATGTTTGTAGCGGTTATGCTTGTATAATTTTTCCGAAAGAGTTGTTGAGCGATGCTAAAAAGGATGTGTACACAAGTGTTAAAAATATTCTTGATGCTCAATTTACATCTACTTGTAAATAAAACATTTGCTATAGCTTTGCCACCAATGAAGAAGATTTTATTTGTTTTATTGATTGGTGGCATTTTTATAAATGCCCATGCACAAAATACTACTAAGAAAAAAGAACATTTTTTTAAAAGCATGTATTTTCAATGGGGCTACAATACAGAATGGTACACTCGTAGCAACATTCATTTTAACATGAGTAATGGCAACAACTTTACTTTGCATAAAGTAAGTGCACATGATAGTCCTGATTTAGATGCAATACCTAAAAAACCTGTTGAAATATCGATTCCTCAATACAATTATAGAATTGGATTTTATTTGAATAAAGCCAAAACAAAAGCTTTAGAAATAAACTTTGACCATATAAAGTACATTGTAACCGATGGGCAAACTGCAAAAGTTACTGGTACAATTGATGGTGTGCAAGTAAATGGCGATAGTGTTTTAAACCCTACCACTTTTTTACACATTGAACATACAGATGGCGGTAATTTATTGCATATAAATTATGTTGAACAAAGAACATTGGCTTTTACAAAAAACCAACAACGCAAACTACTTACTTGGGTTTGGAAAGCTGGTGCAGGAATTAATATTCCAAGAACAGATTTTACTTGGCGTGGGGAAGCGTTGAACAACATGTTTCATATTGCTGGATACAACATTAGTGCAGAAAGTGGATTAAGATTGTATGCTTTTAAGAAAGTATTTATTGAAGCTACAGGCAAAACTGGTTTTGTACAATATATAAATGCATTGGCGAACACACCTACATTAAAAGGCAATAGGGTACGTCATAATTTTGGTTATGTTGAATTTATAGGAACCATTGGTTTTGATATTAATTGGTAAAGCCAACATAATATGTACGAACACAAATCGCATCTACTTGCAAGTAAATCGTTTTCTATAAAAGAGTACTCAAAAACTTATTGTACACTTGTTTCTTTTTATTTATTTGTTTGAATATTGGTATACTGGGCTATCATTTTTTTGCAAAAATTGCATGGTTAGATGGTTAGATAGTGTACACGATGCATCGATGATTTTAAGTGAAATAGGACCCGTAGTTGAAATAAAAACAGTTGCAGGAAAATGGTTTAGCAGTTTTTATGCACTGTTTAGTGGTGTGGCTTTTATAACAAATATTGGTTTACTATTGGCATCGCTTGCACATAGATTTTTTCATAAACTTCATTTAGAAGAATTATAAAAATTGTACTGCTTATTCTTTTTTAAGCATCACAATTTTACTTCTATCGGCCTTTGCCATTTCATTGTAAAATTTAACCAAATCTTCGTAATCAGATGCTAAATATTTTCCTTCTTGGCGTTCGTATGTTCTAATAACTTGTATTATACCTTTCTCTACAGAAAAGAGAATACTATACTTTCCAAATTTATTTTCAATGGTTACATTTTTAGGCAAGGCTTCCGCAATATAACCATCTGGTATTTTAATATCAATAGTATCTATATCTTTAAAGGCATAATCAATTTCAATATCAAATTTTCTAGGTTTGTCGTTCGATAGTTTACTTCCCTTATTAAATAAATTGGGTGTAATAAACAAACGTTTAGAACTAATATTGGCGTAGCCTGCAGATACAATTTTTAAATTTTCTTCTACTGTTGGCAGCTTTCCTTTTATTTGTTTGTACTCATTTTTTTCAACAACATAGGTTGGTAAGCTAATGTATTTGTTCAAGTATTCTTTGCGTTGTTCTTCAGTAAAATTGTGTATTAAACTGTGTTGTAATTCTTGTTGTACACCAGTAAAAACTGTTTTTACCAAAGCTATTAAAGTACCTTCTTTATTAATTTCAGCATTTACTTTTCTTAATTGTAAATTTTCATTTACTAAGTAATGGGGCGTTTGTACAATATAACCACCATCGTCAGCTATCATTAAAGCTTTTCTATTGCCTGTAGATGAACCCATAAAACCTGCACTTACAGTTTGGCTTGTACATTCTAACCAAATCGTATCTTTTCCGTTGGGTACACAAGCAATTGCATGATTAAAATATGGAGCAGGAAAATCGTCCCACAAACCAGTTCTTGTATCTCCAGATTTGATGAGTACATAATTGGCTTTTACACCAGCTTCTTTTAAAATACTAACCATGTAATTACTCAATGCTTTACAATCGCCATAACGCTTGCTTGCAACAAATTTTGCATCGAATGGTTGCCAACTTCCAATGCCTAATTGTATACTAATGTATCTGGTGTTTTTTTGCATGTATTCATACAATGCTTGCACTTTTTCTTCGGTTGACGTAAGTCCGTTTACAACAGTTTGTATATCTTTCTTAATATTTTCAGGTAGCTCATTTCTGTTTGTATTTAAATCTACAATAAACTTTCCAAAGCTTTTCCAAGTGCTCATATTACCAGCATAACCTGCAATAGAAAACTCTTCGGGT
>JAGOUF010000395.1 GCA_018061385.1 Chitinophagaceae bacterium
ATGAACATTTAAAACTGCTGTTGTTAAAAACGAAATATGAGGTAGAGAAGTTTGCAAATGCTGCATTAATAAAGGGTTGTGCATACCACCACCACTTACAAATACTGTATAATTGTTGCAGTTAATTCCTTTTTGCAATGCAGCTACAATGGTATTGGCAGTAAATTTATTGAGCGTTGCCATTGTATCGTAATGGCTAATTAGAGTGGCGTTGGCTGCTTTCTTTGCTGCTTCAACAAATGCTAAATTAAATAGTTCTGGTCCTGTTGTTTTTGGAAAATTTTGTTTGAAAAATGAATGTTGTTCCAATGCAGTCAATAACTGCTCATCAACATTTCCTTGCATTGCAATTGTTGCATTCTCATCAAAATTTTTTCCTTCAAAGTGTTGTTGTACATAAGCATCCATTAAAGTATTGCCAGGGCCAACATCTGTACTAAACACTTCATGCAATTGCATAGATGCTGCTAAAAAAGTGTAGTTGGCAATTCCACCAATATTTAACAAAACTCTATTTTCTCCTGGCTTCCCAAAAATTAAAAAATCTCCATACACTGCCAATGGAGCACCTTCTCCACCTGCAGCAATATGCTTTTGCCTAAAATCGCTGATGGTAATAATATTTGTTTTTACAGCAATGTGATCTCCATCGCCAATTTGTAAAGTTGCATTTGGGTAAGCGGTTTGTTGGTGTAAAGATTTAGGAGCATGATAAATCGTTTGCCCATGAGATGCAATTAAATCAACTGTTTCGTTGGCTACATTCCATTTTTGTAAACAAACATTTATCATGTTAGCATGTGTACTGCCAATTACTGCATTTAATAAACACAATTTTTCTAAGCTTACTTGTTGTTTAGAAAAAATACTCAACACATCTGCTTTAAACGCTTTTGTATAAGGTACAGTTTCAAATTGCTCAACTGTAATTTTTGTTTGTAAACCATGTTCTTCAACATTGCATAAAGCAATATCTAAACCATCTAACGAAGTGCCACTCATTAAACCAATAATCTTTCTTTCTTTCTTATTGGCAATATTGTATAGTTTGTTTATGCTTGTGTTCATACAGCTTCAATAATTTTTACAATGGTTGAATATATTTTGGCCAACTCGTCTTTTGTAATGCAATAAAGAGGCATAATATATACAGTATTTCCTAAAGGACGAATATATACACCTTCGTTTAATGCTTGCTGTGTAACAGTTGTAGCAATATTGTTCAAGTATTCTTTTTTGCCTACGTTTATTTCAAATGCTAGAATTGTACCCAAAGTTCTAATATTAATTATGCTTGGCTCGTACTGCTTTAATTGTTGTGCAAATTGAATATTTTGTTCTGTAATCCATTCTACAATTGCTATGCTGTTGTTTTGTTGTAGTAAATTAAAACTAGCAATAGCAGCAGTGCAAGCCAACGGATTTGCTGTAAAAGAATGTCCATGAAAAAAAGTTTTCAATTTATCATTGCTAACAAATGCATTGTAAATTTTAAGGCTACAAGCTGTAACACCCAAAGCCATTGTGCCACCAGTTAATCCTTTACTTAAACAAATGATATCTGGTTTTATAGGCATGTATTCGCTGGCAAATAATTTTCCTGTTCTTCCAAAACCTGTCATTACTTCATCGGCAATACAAATAATATTGTGTTGTTGTACGGCTTGTAAAATTGAGTTTAATAAACTGGGTTCGTACATATTCATTCCACCTGCACCTTGCACCAAAGGTTCATAAATAAATGCAGCAATAGAGTTTGCATTGCTTTCAATAGTTTGTAGAGTTTGATGTAGGTTTTCTGGTGTTGGTGTATCAATAAAAATTACTTCGAATAACAAATCTTTAAAAGCCATTGTAAATACACTTCTATCACTCATACTCATTGCACCAAAAGTATCTCCATGATAACTATTGTTAAAGGCCAATATTTTAGTTGGAACAATTTCAGATTTTAGACTTCCGTCAGCTAAGTTTCTTTGATTCCACCAATATTGTATAGCCATTTTCAAAGCAACTTCTGTACTTGTGCTTCCATTATCACTGTAAAATATTTTACTAAAATTGGCTGGTAAAATAGTGAGTAATTTTTCTGCCAACTCCACTGCTGGCTCATGTGTAAATCCTGCAAATATTACTTGCTCTAATTGTAAGGCTTGTTCGTAAATTTTTTGTGCAATATAGGGGTTTGCATGACCATGAATGGTTACCCACCAACTACTAATGGCATCAATGTATTCATTGCCATTATCATCAATTAGTAAACTGCCTTTACCTTGAACAATTGCAATTGGTAGAGGCATATTTTTTTGAACAGTAAATGGATGCCAAATAACTTGTGCATCTCTTTCGGCTAAACTCATACAACAAAAATATATCTATAAACCTTTGAGTTGTTTATTTTTTGCTGTTTGTGTTCTAATCATTGTACCATAATCCCATTTTTTTTCTAGAGCATTTACAGCCATTGCTATTCGTTTGGTTTTGGTTTCTATTGTTTTGGCACTTTCAATCCATTTGCTAAAATAATTTTGATGCCCTTGAGCAAGTGTTTTGAAAAATTGATAAGCCGTTGGTTCATCTTTTAAACAATCAATAAATTGCTCATTCAATAGGTAGCCAACTTTATCTTCTTCAAGTGCAAGAACCACTTGTTCATTTTTTCTTTTCTGAATTTCTTTTCTCAAAATTAGATTTAAGGGTAAAATAAAATTTCCCTCTCCCATTGGAATTAAAGCAATCGCAGCAATAAGTACATCATCAATTTTTCCTTTTACTCGATAACTTTTTTTATAGTTGGGTTTTAGTTGTTGTGCTATTTCAATAGGAATAGCGATATACGTCCACCCAGTTTTTTCACCTTGTTCGTTAAACTTTTGTATAATAGAGTTAAACTGTATCATTGGTTGATTGAATGAATTGTAAATTTCTTTTAATACCCTTGTATTTAGTGCGTTTTAAAGGTGATTCTTTAAAAATTTGTTTAAAACTTTCTTCAGTTAATTCTTCCCATTGTTGGTTGGTGAAATTCAAAATTTCTGGAATTGGTGTAAAGTTTATTTCGTTGGTTGGGCTACTAAATCTGTTCCAAGGGCAAACGTCTTGGCAAGTATCACAACCAAACATCCAATTATCAAACTTGCCTTTCATGTTTTCATTAATCAATGCATCTTTTAGTTCAATTGTATAATAACTAATGCACTTACTTCCATCAATTACTTTATTGGGCAATATTGCAT
>JAGOUF010000396.1 GCA_018061385.1 Chitinophagaceae bacterium
AATAGATGCTGGATCCATTGTTTTCAAAGCTTTTTCTACACTTCGGTAGCCGCCTTCACGTCTATACACATCGTAAAAACGAATGCCTTCAACATGATCTTTTTCTAATAATAATTTTACGCCCATACCCCTATCCCCTGAAGGGGGACTATTGTGTTTTGTTATAAAATATTTTTGTTACCAACTTTTGTATTTCAATTAAACTGCCGTTGCGTCGCACTCTTCAACTTTCTGTTCTCTATTCATTAACCCACTTTCACACTTTGCCTTGCTATTAAAATCCAATTCTTCTTTACTTTTTTCCAAATTTGCAATACCTGCAAACTCATACTAAAAACATATCCATTTACTACCCCTTCTACTTTACTAATGTTTCTTACAGCAATTGCCTGGTTGGTTTTGGTAAAACTCTTTTCGCCTTCTTCTATTTTTTTATATTCAATTTTACCAGTTGCAAAATCAGTTATTAAATCTTGCTTTGTTTGAAACCAACCATTGCTATGCCCATAACTAATTTGTTTATGTACCAATTGCTTAATTAAATTGGTATCTTTTTTAAGCAACGCATTGTTGAACAATTCGGTTACTTTTTTTAGTTGAACTGTATCTTGAGCAACAACCAAAGAACTTATTGAAACGAATATTGCTATAAATATTAATTTCATACTAACTCACTTTTACTGCTTGCCGAGCCATCATTTTCCAAACCTTATTCACCTTTACCCAAACTTGTAAAATGTTCAGTTTCAATTCGGTTACTTTACCATCTGCTTTTGTTTCTGTACCTATTAATAAATACCTACTTACTGCAGTTTTATTTTGTACCGAAACTGATATAATTTTTGCACTGACATTTGTATAAACCGATTTACTTTTTGCTACTGCTGAAATCATTTCTAATCGGTTTTCAATTTTACCTCCAGAATGACCATAAGTAAGTTCAGTTGTTATTAAACCCTCTAATACTGCACTATCTTTTTGTACAAAAATGGCGTTGTGAATTGCCATGATTGATTCTTTCACTTTTTCCTCAGCTTTTAACTGAGCAAATGAAGCAAGAGTTGCAAATAGTAAGCCAGTAAACAGTATTGTTTTCTTCATGTTTAATTGTTTGTTGCTGCTGCGTTTCTACATTCATCCACAATTGCATCTACCTTTTCTTTGGTTAAATGCTCTCTATATGTTTTGCCCAATTGCATCATTGGAGCATAACCACAAGCTCCCAAACACTCCACAGTTTTTAGGGTAAACATTCCATCTGTAGTTGTTTCGCCTACGCCAATGTTTAGTTTTTGTTTTATATAATCAACAATGTTATCACTTCCACTAATCATGCAAGGCCCAGTATGACAAACTTCAAATAAATATTTGCCAACCGGTTTTAAATTGTACATGCTATAAAAAGTTGCTACTTCGTATACTTCAATTGGTTCTATGTGCAACAATTCGGCAACATAATCCATTGTTTCTGTACTTAACCAACCACCAAAACTATCTTGTGCCAAATGCAATACAGGCAATAAAGCACTTTTTTGTTTATCGCTAGGGTAACGGGCTACTAACCTGTTAAACTCTTGTAATTGTTGTTCGTTAAATCTCACCACTATACTATTTTAAATTTTGAATTTTAAATTTTGAATTTTGAATTCAAAATTTATCATTTATCATTCAACCTAAATTTCTATCCATCTAATTCGCCAGCAATTAAGTTTAAGCTACTCATGGTCATAATTGCATCACTCAACATTGCACCTTTAGTTAACTCACTATATGCTTGATAATAAATAAAACTTGGACGTCTAAAGTGTAAGCGATACGGTGTACGTCCACCATCACTTATTAAATAAAATCCAAGTTCACCGTTTGCACCTTCTACACTATGGTACACTTCGCCTTTAGGCATATCAATTTCGCCCATAATAATTTTAAAATGCCAAATCAATGCTTCCATTTTTGTGTACACATCTTTCTTTTCTGGCAAATAATATTCTGGTACATCGGCATGATACACATCGGCTTCAGTTCCTTTAAATTCTTGTACTTTTTTATAGGCTTGCTCAATAATGCTCAAGCTTTGCCATACTTCTTCTCCACGTACTAAAAAACGATCATAATTATCGCCCGTTTTACCAACTGGTACGGTAAAATCAAAATCTTCGTAACTGCTGTAAGGAGTGTGTACACGTACATCATAATCTACTCCAGCTGCTCTTAAATTGGGTCCAGTAAAACCATAGTTTAAAGCTCTTTCTGTACTAATTGCACCTGTGCCAATTAAGCGATCCATAAAAATTCTATTTCTTGTAAATAGATTTTCAAATTCTTTCCATCCTTTAGGAAATTCTTTTAAAAACTTCTCCAACTTTTGAAAAGCAGTATCGGTAAAGTTTCTTTCAAAGCCACCAATTCTTCCCATATTGGTAGTTAACCGGCTACCACAAACTTCTTCATAAATTTCGTAAGCCAATTCTCTGTATTGCATTACATATAAAAAGCCTGTATATGCACCACTATCTACACCTACAATAGAATTACAAATTAAATGGTCTGTAATTCTCGATAATTCCATAATAATAACACGTAAATAATCTACACGTTTTGGGGTTTTTATATGCAATAACTTTTCGCAAGTCAAATGCCAGCCCATATTATTAATTGGAGAAGAACAGTAATTTAATCTATCTGTAATTGTGGTAATTTGATACAGTGGTCTTCTTTCGGCAAGCTTTTCAAATGCTCTATGAATGTAGCCTACAGTTTGTTCTGCACTTACAATTCTTTCTCCATCTAACTCTATAATGTTTTGAAACACACCATGGGTTGCAGGATGTGTTGGACCCAAATTAAGTGTAGTAGTTTGCTTTTCAATTGAGCCTTTGGGCAAACCAATATGTTGATGAGCTAAATTTGACATTGCTTATAATTATTTTATCAACTTTTAAATTAAGATAAAAGTTAAAAGCCAATATTAAAACCAATAATTTTTTTTTGACTTTTCCCTTTTTAATTTCCACTTACTATACAATACTTCCACCTCTACCAAACATTTCATCATCTTTATCTATACGTGTTTGATCTTCTAATGGATATTCTTTTCGTTGAGGGAAATAATCCATTTCATCTACATTCATAATTCGTTTTAAATTAGGATGACCTATAAAATGAACCCCATAAAAATCGTAGGTTTCTCTTTCCATCCAATTGGCAGCTTCATATAATGCCGAAACAGTATATAC
>JAGOUF010000397.1 GCA_018061385.1 Chitinophagaceae bacterium
AATGCAAGATAATACATTGGAATTCCTATTAAAACAATTATTAAACCAGGCCATGTATATTGAGGTTTAAACCATACCAACATTGTACAAAAAGCAGTACCCATAAGAATGTACAATGCTGGTAAAAATGGATAACCAAATGCTTTATATGGTCTATCAGCATCGGGCATTTTTTTTCTTAAAACAAAAATACCAGCAATGGTTAAAATATAAAACAGCACAACTACAAAAGAAATCATGTCTAATAAATCTCCATACTTACCACTTAAACACAAAAGAGAAGCCACTACACATTGTGCCCATAAAGACCATTGTGGTACATTGTTTTTATTTAGTTCTCCTGCCTTTTTAAAGAACAATCCATCTTGTGCCATTGTATAATATACTCTTGCACCTGCCAATATCAATCCATTGTTACAACCAAATGTAGATACCATAATTAACACTGCAATTAAGGTTGTACCAAACGCAGGAAAAATTTTATTGGCTGCTGCAACAGCAACTCTATCATCTGTAGGAAAAGCCAACTCTTGCAAAGGCAATACATTTAAATACATTAAATTGGCACATATATAGATGGTTGTTACAATTAAAGTTCCAAAGAATAAACTCAATCCAATATTGCGTTTAGGGTTTTTCATTTCGCCTGCAATAAATGTAACATTGTTCCATGCATCGCTGCTAAAAATTGAGCCTACCATTGCAGCTGCAATTGCACCAATTAAAGCACTTCCTCCTATGCCCATCCATGCAGTTGGTTGTAAAATTCCATTGGCATCTTTTGCACCTAAATCTTGTACAGCAGTAAATCCGGTTTTCCAGTTTTCTGCCCAATAACTATTTTTCACCAAAACAAAACCAAAAACAATTAAACCCAATAATGCCAATAGTTTGGCTGTTGTAAATACTGTTTGAATGAATTTTCCTTCTTTTACGCCACGAGAGTTTACATACGTTAATAAAACAATGATGGCAATTGCTACTAATTGCCCTGAGTATATTTTGATAAATCCAGTATCGAATAAAAAATAATTGTTGCCCAATTCTGGAACTAAATAGGCTAAGAATTTTGAAAAAGCAACACCCACTGCTGCAATGGTTCCTGTTTGAATTACTGCAAAAAAACTCCAGCCATATAAAAAGCCAATTACCGGATTGTAGGCTTCTTTTAAATACACATATTGGCCACCAGCTTTAGGAAACATACTGCTTAATTCGCCATAACTCAACGCAGCAATTAACGTCATAAATCCTGTAATTAACCAAACTAAAATTAGCCAACCAGCACTACCTACATTTCGGGTAATATCGGCACTAACAATAAATATTCCAGAACCAATCATACTGCCTGCTACAATCATAGTAGCATCCATTAAACCCAAGCTGGGTTTGAAAGAAGCATTGCTCATAAGTGTTTGGTATTAAAAATCCCATCTGAAATATTCAGATGGGATTTGAAGATAGTCAATGAAAATTAATTCATTATTTTTTCTTAGTTTTCTTATAGGTTTCGTTTAAGCCTTGTATAAGTTCATTGGTAATATTATAGGTAGTATCTTTTAAATATATAATATCGTTGCTACTAGAAAGTATATAAGAATAGTTCTTGTTTTTATTAAATTCTTTTAAGTAGGCTTCAATACTCTTTTTTACTTCTTGAATTTTTTTAATGCTCTCGTCTTGTAGCTCTTGAGATTTAATTTGTTCTTGCGTTTTCAGTTCATTGTCCATACGCATTAAATCATCATTTGCTTTGGCCATTTCTTCCTGCGACATAGAATTGCCTTTCTTTTGATACTCTAATAATTTTGATCTACTTGCATTGCGTAAAGAAGCCAATTCGCCACTTTTCTTTTCTTCTAAAGTTCTTAACACTGAACGTACATCTTTTAAAAACTCATATTGATTTTCTACAGAATCCATTTCAAAATAAGCAATTCTAAAATCGCCAGATGCTACAACTGCTGATCCACCTGCAGTTGTAGGAGTTTTAGTTTTTGGAGAAGAAAATTGAAAATAAAATAATACAGCAACTGCAATAACCAAAATGAAATTTAAGCCAATAGTAAAATTCTTCATGTACTTTTTTTTACGTGAGGTTATTACAATAACAAGCAACCTAATGTAATAACAATGATATATTTTTTTGCTAAATTAGTTTACCAGCTACTTACAAAATTGTTAAAGCTAGGGCTGCAAATATAAAGAGCTGCTAAAGTTTGCTCAAACTATTTATTTTCTAATAAAAAACGAATGGCCAATTCGTATCCTTTTAACCCTAAACCTGCAATAGTGCCTTTACACTTTGCACTTACATGAGAAATTTTTCTAAACTCTTCTCTTGCATGAATATTACTTATGTGTACTTCAACAACAGGTGTAGTAATGGCTGCAATACAATCGCCAATTGCAACTGACGTGTGGGTGTAGCCTCCAGGATTAAGAACAATTCCGTTGTACTCAAAGCCAAATTCTTGTAATTGGTTAATTAATTCTCCTTCTACATTGCTTTGAAAATAATCTATTTCAATATGATTGAATATTTTTTGCAAATGCGTTAAATACTGATCAAAACTTTGGCTGCCATACACAGTTGTTTCTCTAACGCCTAACAAATTAAGATTGGGACCATTAATAATTGCAATTTTCATTTGCTAAAATTAGGTATTTGTTTATTTCAAATCAATTGTTGTAGCGTAAAACTCACTTGTTTAAAATGTTTAGTAGAGTTTCTGCAACATAGTATTTCAACTTATCAACTCAAACCGTACTTTTGCGGCACTAAATATTTATTAGAATATGGCAACAACATCAGATATCAGCCGTGGCATGATACTCAAATTAGATGGAAATTTATACAGCATTGTAGAATTTGGTGAAAATAAAACCGCTAGAGCTGCTGCAAAAGTTTGGGCAAAATTAAAGGGCGTTGACAATAAACGTAGCATTGAAAAAACATGGAATAGTGGTGAAACCATTTATCCTGTTCGTGTTGAGAAAAAAGCTTTTCAGTTTTTATACAAAGACGAAAGTGGTTACAATTTAATGAACAATGAAACTTTTGAACAAATTGCATTAAGTGAAGAAATGATTGATTCTCCTCAATTTTTAAAAGATGGTGGAGAAATTTTTGTTTATATGAACACTGAAACTGAACAACCAATTGGTGCTGAATTACCAGAAAAAATAGTGGTATTGGTTACATATTGTGAGCCAGGTTTACGTGGCGATAC
>JAGOUF010000398.1 GCA_018061385.1 Chitinophagaceae bacterium
CACAGTTTACAGCAATAAAATTATTGTGTTTACGTGACGAAAGTGCATGAATAATTTGAGAGAAAACCTCTTTACCAACACCACTTTCACCTACAATTAATACTGTTAAATCTGTTGCTGCAACTTGTACAGCAGTATCTAGTGCGTGGTTTAATGCAGGTGCGTTTCCTATTATTCCAAATCTATTTTTTATACTTTGTAAATCCATTCTATTTTATTTAACCAAGTTTCCTAATAAAGTTCCTGCTGTACACTCATACACATGCACCATTGCATAATCTCCTTTTTGTAAAATGCCATCTTTCGGAAAAATAACTACTTTATTGTGGTCTGTTCTTGAGTGCCAATGAGCATCGCTTTTTTTAGAATTGCCTTCAATTAAAACTTTAAAAGTTTTGTTTACATCTCTTTGCATACTTTCTAAAGAGTGAATTCTATGCAAATCAATAATTTCTTGCAAACGTCTTTTCTTTACATCTTCAGGAATATCATCTGTGTATCTTCTTTCAGCCAAAGTACCAGGGCGTTCACTATAAAAATACATGTAAGCCAAATCGTATTTACAGTATTCCATTAATGTGTAAGTATCTCTGTGGTCTTCTTCAGTTTCGGTACAAAAGCCTGTAATTAAATCTGTACTTAATCCACAGTTGGGTAAAATTTCTTTTATTCTATTTACTTTGGCTATATACCATTCTCTTGTGTAAGTTCTGTTCATTAATTGTAAAACCCTTGTGCTACCACTTTGTACAGGTAAATGAATATAGTTACAAATGTTATCGTATTTGGCAATGGTAAATAGAACTTCATCTGTAATATCTTTTGGATGAGAAGTACTAAAACGAACTCGTAAATTGGGCGATACCAACGCCACCATTTCTAAGAGCATTGCAAAAGTGATGGTTTGATTGTTTTCTTCATTTGTCCAATAATAACTATCAACATTTTGGCCCAATAAGGTAACTTCTTTATAATTTCTATCTACCAAATCTTGTACTTCTGCTAAAATAGAGTTTGCATCTCTGCTTCGTTCTCTACCTCTTGTAAATGGCACAACACAAAAGCTACACATATTGTTGCAACCTCTCATAATAGAAACAAAAGCACATACGCCATTGGTATCTAAACGTATGGGAGCAATATCTGCATAGGTTTCATCTCTGCTTAATAAAACGTTTACAGCTTTTTGTCCAGTTTCTGCTTCTTCAATTAAACTTGGTAAAGTTCTATAAGCATCTGGACCAATTACAAGATCTACTAATTTTTCTTCTTCCAGTAATTTACTTTTCAAACGTTCAGCCATACAACCTAAAACGCCCACTAACATACCTGGTTTACGTTTTTTAGCAAGCCTGAATTCTGTTAAACGTTTTCGAATAGTTAGTTCTGCCTTTTCTCTGATGGAACAAGTGTTCACTAAAATTAAATCAGCTTCAGCAAAATTTTTGGTTGCACCAAAACCTTCTGTTTGCAAAATTGAAGCAACAATTTCACTATCACTAAAATTCATAGCACATCCATAACTCTCTATATAGAAATGTTTCTTATACTTATTTTCATCTTGTGTAAAAGGAGCAAATGCTTCACCTTGTCTATTTTCGTCGTGTACTTTTGTATTTAAATCCATCAATTCCATGAGTGCATTAAAATTAGTGGGCAAAAGTAACAAAAAAAATGCAAAATTGCCAATTTGGCAGATTCTTAACAGGATAATTATTTACTGAAATCTTAAATTTGCAGTTTTATTAACTTTCCCAATTGTACGCATGAGAATACTATTCACATTTCTTTTTTTTGTTTCTTTTTTTTCATTGAATGCACAAGATATTGTTGTTAGAAAATTACCAGGAGAAATTTTTCGAAATGTAAAAAAGGAAGCTGATACAAGTAGATGGACTTGGAAACGTGGTGGTTTATTTGGTGCAAACTTGGCTCAAGGTTCTTTAAGCAATTGGGCATCGGGTGGAGATAATTTTTCAATGGCTATAAATACTTATTTGAATTATTATGTGTTACATAGAGGTGAAAAATACAGTTGGGATAATAGCCTTGATTTTAATTTTGGTTTTATACAAGCTACAAGCATTGGTAGTAGAAAGAATGACGATAGGATAGATATGCTTTCTAAATATGGTTATAGGGTAGATAGTACCAATAAATGGTATGCATCGGCATTGTTTAATTTTAGAAGCCAGTTTTTTGATGGGTACAATTATTCTGGTGGAACTAGCAATTTCTCCTCTTCATTTTTATCGCCTGCTTATGTGTTGTTATCAGTAGGAATGGATTATAAACCCAATCCTAAATTCTCTTTATTCATTTCGCCATTAACATCAAGGTTGGTAATTGTTGCCAATCGTTATTTATCTAACAAAGGTTCTTATGGTGTAGATTCAGGTTATCACACATTCAACGAATTGGGAGCTTTTGCAACAATTGGTTACAATAATGTAATTGCAAAAAATGTAACTTATAGAGGAAGGTTGGATTTGTTTTCAAATTATAAAAGCAAGCCAGGTAATGTTGATTTGTTTTTCACCAATTTGTTTTCATTCAAAATCAATAAATTATTATCTGCCACGTATAATTTAGATTTAATTTATGATGATGATATTAAAATTTTCGGTCCAGAAAAAAACTCACCACGGTTACAAATTAAAAGTTTAATTGGTGTTGGTTTTTTGATGCAAATTTCACCTAAGAGAAGATAATTCAATAATTTAATTTATAGATTATTAAGCAGGAATACTTTTACGAGTATTCCTTTTTTTTGTACATCTTCGTAGAAAACATTCAACACTTAAATTTTTTGATATGCCAATAAGAATGGTTGATGATGAAAATGACAATTACTCTAATGAAAATGAAAACACACCTGGTGGTGGAGGAGGCTCAAGAGGTGGTGGAGGCAATTCATTAATTCAGTTTTTACCAATACTTATTGGCTTATTAATACGTAAACCAGCATTGTTATTATTGGTGTTGGCTGGTGGTGCATTTATGTATTTTAAAGGTGGAGGTTGCAATATGAGTTCTGTTAGCAATGTTGTACAACAATTTGCAACAGGTGGAAATCTAAACAAAGATACATTTGCTAAAGCCAATGTTTATGAGGGTTTAGACGAAACAAAGAACGATTTGCCAGAAGCTGTTTCGTTGCTAAAATTTGCACCTGATAGATTAAACCAAGGTCAACAAGGTAGTTGTGTTGCGTGGAGTAGTGC
>JAGOUF010000399.1 GCA_018061385.1 Chitinophagaceae bacterium
TGTTGGCAACCAAAACTGGAAATGCACCAATTACCAATCCATAGATGATGAAAGAAATACAACCCAATATGTTCAGTAATCTAAATTTAATGGCATTGGTAACAATTAAAGAATAAGCCAAAAAAGCTGAGGCAAGATATCCTAGGGCAACAATCATTTCATTATTTTTTTAATCAAGTGTACAAAGATGCACTATTTAACATTCTTGCTCAACCATTCTGCTTGATTGTTAGCAGTATTTTCAATCAATACTTTACTAGCAATTTTTTCTTGTGCTCTCTTAATTGAAAGGGTAATCATATTGTGTTCAATCATTTCATCGGATTCTAAGCCTATTTTTTGTAATAATGGGCCCAATCTTTCACTACCAAATTGCATAAATAAGGGTTCCTCTAAACTACTTAAAACTGTTGCTGTGGTTAATTCTAAATGTTTAAATAGTTCGGTTTCCTTATTCAATAGTGGATAGTGTTCAACAAAAATATAATTCAATTTTTGACTTGAAGTTGTCTGTCTATATAAAACTACTTTGTGTTGATAATTGTGCTGTTCTAATAATTCATTCAACTTTTTTCGGGTATCTTCAAACCAAGCAACAAATTGCAAATTTGTATTTGTAGCCAATAATTGTAAACAAGCATTCCACTTTCCATCTTCAGTCATCCAAACTTTGTCTATCACCTGTATGGCAGGTTCTTTCTTTTTGAATAATCCAAACATTTTTAATTGCTTTTAGTTATTGTAAAGTTGTACTTTTTATTATAACTAAGCAAATTGCTTTTGTAATACATTTGAAGTTCTCGTTTATAATTATGGCAAAGAAAAAAAATAGTGAAGTAAGTAACAATATTGCAGTTCAAGATTCAATAAACACATTGGATACAATAGAAGTATTTGGAGCAAGAGAACATAACCTAAAAAATATTGATATTTCTATTCCTAAAAATAAATTGGTTGTATTTACAGGTGTAAGTGGCAGTGGAAAAAGTTCGTTGGCTTTTGATACCATTTACAACGAAGGGCAAAGGCGTTACATGGAAAGTTTTAGTGCTTATGCAAGACAATTTTTAGGCGATATGGAACGACCAGATGTTGATAAAATAACAGGGCTTTCGCCTGTTATTTCTATTGAACAAAAAACTACCAATAAAAATCCAAGAAGTACAGTTGGTACAGTTACTGAGGTATACGATTTTTTGCGTTTGTTGTATGCTCGTATTGGAGAAGCTTACAGTTACAATACTGGCCAAAAAATGGTGAAGTTTAGTGAGGAAGAAATTGTAGAAAATATTTTTCAAAAATTTGATGGCAAGAAAATTTCTTTATTGGCTCCCATCGTAAGAGGACGCAAAGGGCATTACCGAGAACTGTTTGAAGAAATTAGAAAAAAAGGATTTTTAAAAGTGAGGGTTGATGGTGAAGTAATGGACTTAACACCCAAGCTACAAGTGGATAGATATAAGATTCATGATATAGAAGTTGTAATTGATAGATTGGCTGTTTCAAATGATATGAAAGTACGCATTAGCCAAAGTGTACAGCAAACCTTGAAAATGGGTAAAGATTTAATGTTTTTACTCATTAACGATAGCAATACAGTTGTGCAATACAGCAAACAATTGATGTGTATTGAAACTGGTATTAGTTACGAAGAACCAAGCCCCAATGCATTTTCATTCAATTCGCCTTATGGTGCTTGTCCTGTTTGTAAAGGCTTAGGAAATGTGTATGCAATAGATATAAATACAGTTGTGCCTGATTATGCTAAAACAGTAAACGAAGGCGGAATTGTGCCTTTGGGAGAAGAAAGAGATGCTAGCGTTTTTCAACAAGTAAAAGCATTTAGCAAGAAAAATAAAATTAGTTTAGATAAACCATTAAACCAATTAACTACCGAGCAAATTAATCTGTTGTTATATGGCGATCAAAGTATTTCGAGTAGTTTAGAATTGGACATGAACGATGAAAATATTCCCAATGAATATACAGGAAGTTACGAAGGAATTATTTCAATGCTGAAACGTTGGTTTACGTCAACCCAAAGTAATGAAGGCTTAAAATCTTGGGTAGAAAAATTTATGGAATTGTCAACTTGTACAACATGCAATGGAGCAAGATTGAGAAAAGAAAGTTTGTGGTTTAAGGTTGATGAAAAAAATATTAGTGAGTTAGGTAATTTGAATTTAGATAAACTCATGTTTTGGTTCACCAATATTGAAAGTAGGTTAAGCAATAAACAAAATGCTATTGCAAAAGATATTCTTAAAGAAATTCGTGAACGAATTCAGTTTTTGTTAGATGTTGGTTTAACGTATTTATCAATGAGCAGGCCAAGCAAAACCTTGAGTGGTGGCGAAAGTCAACGTATTCGATTGGCTACACAAATTGGAAGCCAATTGCAAGGCATTACTTATATTTTAGATGAGCCAAGTATTGGCTTGCATCAACGAGACAATCATCGTTTAATTGAAGCCTTAAAAAACTTAAGAGATATTGGCAACAGTGTGTTGGTGGTAGAGCATGATAAAGATATTATGTTAGCCAGCGATTATTTGGTAGATATTGGTCCAAAAGCAGGTAAGCATGGAGGGCAAATTGTAGCTAAAGGAACACCACAGCAAGTATTAGCAAGCAATAGTGATACAGCTCAGTATTTATCAGGCAAAAAAAAGATTGCTGTTCCTGCAGAACGACGTAAAGGCAATGGCAAGTTGATAGAACTAAAAGGCGTTAGTGGCAACAATTTAAAAGACGTTTCTGTAAAATTTCCTTTGGGTAAATTAATAGTAGTAAGTGGTGTAAGTGGCAGCGGAAAAAGTACCTTAATTAATGAAACTTTATATCCACTTTTAAGTAAGCATTGTTACAATAGTAAAATGCCAATACAAGAATATAAAAGCATTAAAGGTTTAGAAAGTATTGATAAAGTAATTGAAATAGATCAAAGCCCAATTGGTCGTACACCACGTAGCAATCCTGCAACGTATTGTGGTTTCTTTACAGATATTAGAACCTTATTTGCTAGTGTGCCCGAAGCAAAAATTCGTGGTTATACTGCTGGTCGTTTTTCTTTCAATGTAAAAACAGGAAGATGTGAAGTGTGTGAAGGTGGTGGAATGAAAGTTATTGAAATGAATTTTTTACCCGATGTATATGTACATTGTGAAAAGTGCAATGGCAAACGCTATAATAGAGAAA
>JAGOUF010000400.1 GCA_018061385.1 Chitinophagaceae bacterium
ATAACACGGGTTTTGCGTCAGGCGGGGTGACGTGCAAACTTGGAGCTTTGTGCCTCTATTCAAGTTCAGTGCTGGTTGACAGTTTTGTGCTCCGAAACCCGCCCGAACGCAAAGCCCGAAAACGTTAGCAGTAAGCTTAAACCGACAATCCGTAAAAAGAATACAAACAACCCGAATTTGTATTATCTGACAGATGAACAAAATTGACAACTTTGCACCTTAATTTTAAATTCATAAAAAAATGAACAAGACAATTTTAATTACAGGTGCAAGCAGTGGAATTGGAAAAGAAACTGCAAAATTATTTCAGTCAAAGGGTTGGAATGTAATCGCTACGATGCGAAATCCAGAAAACGAAACAGAATTAAGTCAATTAGACAATGTTTTAGTTGCCAGACTTGATGTTTTAGATTTGGATTCTATTCAAAAAGCATTTCAAGACGGAATTCAAAAATTTGGAAACATTGATGTATTACTTAACAATGCAGGATATGGTGCATACGGGCCATTAGAAGCATTTAGTAGAGACAAAATTTTACGCCAATTCAACACCAATGTTATTGGACTTTTAGATGTTACCAAAACTGTTTTACCTCATTTTAGACAAAACAAAAAAGGTATTATTATCAATATTTCGTCTATTGGTGGCAAAATGACTTTTCCATTAGGTTCGTTGTACCACGGGACAAAATTTGCAGTTGAAGGTATTTCCGAATCACTCAACTATGAAGTAGAGCAATTTGGTGGACAAGTAAAAATTGTAGAACCAGGTATGATAGCGACTGATTTTGCGGGCAGGTCATTCGATTTCAGCAATGATGAAAATATATCTGAATACCAAAACATTGTAGGTGCATTGATGACGGCAATGCCGACTATGGCACAAAATGCGTCACCTGCAAGTATTGTTGCAGAAGTAATTTTTGAAGCGGCTACTGATGGCAAAAACCAATTGCGATATACAGCCGGTGAAGATGCAAAAATGCTTATTGCAAACCGTCAACAATATGATGACGCTACATTTATAGGTGGTATTAAATCACAATTTGGGCTGTAAAACATTGTAAATATGAATCCAGTTGTAAAATACTTTAATGGAGAAAAAGCCGAAAGCTATATTTTCATATTAATAGGAGTCATTGCTTTGGCAATAGCTCTCTATTTCATTTTTGCTTTGAAAACCTCTTTTTGGAAAGGTGTTGCCATACCTTTTATTATTGTTGCTTTATTAGAGTTTATAGTCGGTTATACCATAGTTATCAGAAGCCCAAAAGACATTGCACGTGTTGAAACTTTTATTCAGAAAGAATCCCAAAGTATAAAAACAATTGAAATTCCTCGAATGGAAAAAGTGTTGAGCAATTTTGTGATTTATAGATATGTAGAAATTGCATTAATCATTTTAGGAATTGTATTGATGTATAGTTCAATGAATGATACATTTTGGCGGGGAATAGGACTTGGTTTGTTTATTCAAGCCTGTATTGTTTTGTGTTTAGATTTTTTTGCTGAAAGACGAGGGCATATTTACTTAGAATATTTAAATCAACTTGATAATGTTAACTAAAAGTCTGCCAATAAAAGCCATAGTACAGTTTTCAATCATTCCAATTCTTATTGGTGGTGCTTGGTCTCTGTTGGTCGTTTTAGGATTTGTTTATTTAAACCTTAAATGGCTTGCAATTCCATTTTTGCCAATATCGTTGTTGGGTATTGCAGTCTCATTTTATGTTGGTTTCAAAAACAATGCTGCCAATGAAAGGCAAAATGAGGCACGTAAAAATTGGGGTGGCATCACGAATGACACACGGTCATTAATTGCGATGCTTAACACCTACTTGCCAGAAAATGAAATTGCCATGAAAACCAATATTTTGAAAAGACATATTGCATGGCTTTATGCACATAAAAGTTTTTTGAGGCATAAAAGAATGGATTGGGAACATAACCTGAAATTGAATGAAGTATATAGAGAACAATTTCGTCAAGATTTTAGTATCAATACTGAATTTGAAAGAGATGTATCTAAGTATATTTCTAAGGAAGAATTGCAGGAAGTTGAGGCTCACCCAAATATGGCATCAAAACTTTTACTCAATCAATCTAAAATACTGAAACAACTAAGAAATGAAAATATCATAGAAGATTTTAGATTATTTGAACTTCAAAATCATATTACTAAATTATATGAACATCAAGGGAGAAATGAACGCATAAAGACATTTCCGATACCTAGACAATTTGCCAATTATGCTAGCCTTTTTATTATTGTGTTTGCATTTTTATTGCCATTAGGACTAATAAATGAATCACAAAAAATAAATGTGTGGTTAACGATTCCCTTTTCGATGCTTGTTACTTGGGTATTTCATCAAATGGATTTAGTTGGCGATTACAGCGAACACCCATTTGAAGGATTGATAAGTGACACACCCATGACAGCAATTACAAGGAACTTAGAGATTGAAATTTTGCAATCTCTTGGCGAAACCAATTTACCTAAACCAATCACTGCCAAAAATGGCATTTTAATGTAAAATAGTATGCTTAAAAGAGAACGATTAGAAATCATTAGAAAATATTATCCTAATGCAATTACTTTAATAGACAGCGTTAATAGAGCGATAGATTATTATGAAGAAGTATTGCAATTAGAGCCTTCAAAAATCATGTTTGCCGATAGTATTTGTAGTGATGATGTAAATAGTATTCAATACCCCACAAGAGCACAGGAGTTTTTAGGTCCGTTTAAAATGGGTGGGTTGAATGGCTTCCCTTTTACTGGTTTAACAGGCATGAAAGCTTTTGCAAGTCATATTCCAGACGATGGTGCGGTATTAATCTATTATGGACCTCATATAGGAATTACCAAAAATGGCATTTTGGGAGAAATTCATCGTGTTGGACAAAGTAAGAATTCAAATTGTTGTGGTGCTGCTAAAGGAGCTTTGGGCAAGTTACTAAAAAATGAAATTGTTGAAGACGAGGTAACTGAAATGGATTACCAAATGAATGTCTTGGAACAAATATTATTCAAACAAAAGTCAAGAATAATGGATTCAAACTTACCCATAGCTGAAGCGACAGAAGTTATATATGAAGCCATTGACCAGCGTATAAATGAATTAGTTTCATCAACCAAATACAATTGTAAGTATGTAATATTAGTTGGGGCAATTTTAATAAACAGTGATAGT
>JAGOUF010000401.1 GCA_018061385.1 Chitinophagaceae bacterium
GGTGTATTAAGTGGAGCAGTTTTTTTAAGTAAGAAATCTTCCTCTTCAAATTCTGTATCAGGTACTTTTTCTAAATAAACTGTACCGTTTCCACATGCTGCTTTTGATTGCATATTTTGACTAGAATATTCACCTTTTAAAATTTCTGTTTTTCCAGCTTTTGCATAATCTAAATAACAAGTCATTAAACAAGGTTCAGAAAAACCAGCAATCTTTAATTCCAGCATTTTGGTTTCCTTAATTACAATATTTTTTGTTTCGGTAGTAAAAATGCCTTGCAAAGCAGCTTTGCCATAAAAAGTGGTGGTGTGGTAAGAGTATGTTACCCCTTCTAATGCATTGTTAGATAAATTATTAATTTGAACTTCGTATTTATAACGATCTTCTTCAAACTTGCCAGTACGTGGATTATAATCTTTCTGAATAAAATACCCTCTCCAAATTCCGGTAATATTGCTTTTTGAATTGGAAGATTTGGGGCTGCTAGAATGGGCTGATTTGCCATCTTTTGATGCCAATGATTGACTAGATGATGAGCCCAACAATTGATTTAATTGGGCACTCGAAACAAAATTGTGCAGCAATAAAAATATTACAATTGTAAATTTCAACTTCATAGTGCAAAACTACATGTACTTAAATAAATTTACTCTCAAAGAACCGTTAAGATTTTTTTGGAGCGTTTCAAAATTGTATCAAATTTAAGGTAGTTTAAGTATGCAATTCATTCGTTACTTTTGCTACCTTATAAAAATAGTTCAGATTAAGCAATTATGATTAATGTAAGTTTTCCCGATGGTGTAATTAGGCAATATGAAGCTGGAACGTCAGCATTAGATATTGCAAAAAGTATTAGTGAAGGATTGGCCAGAAAAGTGTTGGCTGCAAGTGTTAACAATGAAGTTTGGGATGCAACCCGACCAATAGAAACGGATGTTTCATTAAAATTAATTACTTGGGATGATGCTGCAGGTAAAAATACTTTTTGGCACTCTTCAGCACATTTAATGGCAGAAGCTGTAGAAAATCAGTTTCCTGGAGCAAAGTTTTGGGTTGGACCTGCACTAGATAAAGGATTTTATTATGACATAGATTTAGGTGATAATAAATTGACCGAAGAAGATTTATTGGGTTTGGAAAAGAAAATGAATGAATTGGCCAATCAAAAAAATCTGTTTACAAGAACGCAAAAATCTAAAGCCGATGCCATTCAATATTTTTCTGAAAAAGGCGATGAATACAAATTAGATTTATTGCAAAATTTAGAAGACGGCAATATTACATTTTACACACAAGGCAATTTTACCGATTTGTGTCGTGGTCCACATATTCCAAACACTGGTTTTATTAAAGCCATTAAATTATTAAGTATTGCTGGAGCTTATTGGAAAGGTGATGAAAAAAACAAGCAATTAACACGTATTTATGGTATTACTTTTCCCAACCAAAAAGAGTTGGATGAGTACTTGTTAATGTTAGAAGAAGCCAAGAAAAGAGACCATAGAAAACTGGGTAAAGAACTAGGCATTTATACCATGAACGATGATATTGGTGCTGGATTAATTTTATGGATGCCTAACGGAACTGTAATTATTGAAGAACTTGAAAAGTTAGCCAAAGAAACTGAAGATGATGCTGGTTACAAACGTGTAGTAACGCCACATATTGCTAAAGAAAATTTGTATTTAACGAGTGGGCATTTGCCTTATTATGCAGATAGTATGTTTCCTCCAATGGATTTAGATGGAGAAAAATATTATTTGAAGGCAATGAACTGTCCACACCATCATAAAATTTTTGATACAGAGCCTAAGAGCTATAGAGATATGCCATATAGAATTGCAGAGTATGGCACTTGTTATAGATATGAACAAAGTGGAGAATTATTTGGCTTAATGAGGGTACGTTGTTTACACATGAACGATGCTCATATTTATTGTTCCAAAGAACAATTTGCTCAGGAGTTTAAAGCGGTGAACGATATGTATATCAAGTATTTTAAAATATTTGGTATTGATAAATATGTAATGAGGTTGTCGTTACATGATCCTGAAAAATTGGGACAGAAATATGTAAACGAACCAGAACTTTGGTTAGAAACTGAAGAGTTAGTTAGAAATGTTTTGATAGAAACTGGAGTACCTTTTGTTGAAGTAAAAGGAGAGGGTGCTTTTTATGGACCTAAAATAGATGTTCAAATATTTAGTGCTATTGGTAGAGAATTTACTTTGGCAACCAATCAAGTAGATTTTGCACAATCAAGAAGTTTTAAATTGTCGTTCACCAATCAACACAACGAACCAGAAATTCCATTAATCATTCATCGTGCCCCGTTGGGTACACATGAAAGATTTATTGGTTTTTTATTAGAGCATTATGCTGGTAAGTTTCCTGTATGGTTAGCACCATTACAAGTGAAAATTTTGCCAATTAGCGATAAGTTTATGGATTATGCACATGAAGTGAAGGCTGCATTACGCAAACATCGTGTAAGGGTAGAAATTGACGAAAGACAAGAAAAAATTGGCAAAAAAATTAGAGAAGCAGAATTGGCAAGAGTGCCATATATGTTGGTTGTTGGCGAAAAAGAAGCAACAGAAAAGAAGCTTTCTATTCGTCGTCAAGGCAAGGGAGATGTAGGGCAAATGGGTGTTGAAGAGTTTGTATTACAGATTGTAGATGAAATTGTTAATCGTAAATCAGGAGAATAGAAGAAATATTCCCTATTTTTAACGTTCAAATTATAAACCAAATAAGTTTTAATGGCATTACCATTTAGAGGAGGTAGCGGGGGCGGTAGGTTCAACCCACGTTTTCAACGTCAACAAGAACCTGAACATCGTATCAACGAAAGAATTAGAGTACCTCAAGTTCGTTTAGTAGGCGACAATATTGAGGTAGGAATTTATTCAACTCAAGAAGCATTGAAAATTGCTCAGTCTTTAGAATTAGACTTGGTTGAAATTTCTCCACAAGCCGATCCACCAGTTTGTAAAGCGATCGATTACAAAAAGTTTTTGTACGAGAAGAAGAAGAAAGAAAAAGAAATGAAGGCCAATGCCAAACAAAGTGAGGTAAAGGAAGTTCGTTTTACACCTGGTACAGATGATCATGATTTTGACTTTAAAGCCAAACATGCTGAAGGGTTTTTAAAAGATGGCAATAAAGTAAAAGCGTATGTTCAATTTAAAGG
>JAGOUF010000402.1 GCA_018061385.1 Chitinophagaceae bacterium
ATTAAAAGCAATGGTTGCCGAAAAAGATATCATGGCTCAAAAAAAATCGTTTGGAACGATTAGCGAAGCTTTGTACACTTTGTTTAGAGTTGTACAATATGATAGAAGCATTCTTTATCAAATGAGTACAGATAAAGCATTTGAAAACAATACAGGTTCTGCAACCTGGCTTAGTTTAACAAAAGACATTCAAAACCCCTACAAACCAAAAACTCTTTTAACAGATGGGGCGATTATAGATACTTTAAAAACCGTTCAATAAAGTCTACCAAAATATTAACAAAGCCTCTTGCAACTTTGCAGGAGGTTTTTTGTTTACCTAATTGATTTAACTAACTGGAAGAATGAAACATTTGTATATTTTTTTTACGCTATTTATTTTATCGATCACTCTAGCAAATGCACAAGAAAAATTTACCATTAATGGATATATCAAAGATTCTTTAACTGGAGAAACTTTAATTGGTGCCAATATTGGCATTAAACCAGAAGGTAGAGGTACAACAAGCAATCAATATGGTTTCTTTTCGCTCACTTTACCAAAAGGGAAATATCAACTCATTATATCTTTTGTGGGTTATCAATTGCAAGAAAAAACAATTACACTCAATCAAAATATTCAATCAAATTTTTTATTGTTAACCAATACTGCACTTTATAATGAAGTAACAGTTGTAGGCAAAAAAAGAGACAACAATGTAAAAACTGCCCAAATGGGTAAAATAGATTTAAGTGTTGTAACAGCAAAAGCATTGCCTGCATTTTTAGGTGAAGTGGATGTATTAAAAACATTGCAATTAATGCCAGGCGTAAGAAATGCAGGTGAAGGAAATGCAGGTTTTTATGTACGTGGTGGTGGACCAGATCAAAATTTAATTTTATTAGACGATGCTGTGGTGTACAACACTGGCCATTTGTTTGGTTTCTTTTCTGTGTTTAACGCCGATGCCATTAAGAATGTTTCTTTAATTAAAGGAGGAATGCCTGCACAGTATGGTGGACGTATATCGAGTGTTGTAGATATTAGCATGAAGGATGGAAATATCAATGATACTGAAGTTGAAGGTGGCATTGGTTTAATTGCTTCTCGATTGTCTATTCAAGGACCAATAAAAAAAGACAAAGCCTCTTTTATAATTTCTGCTAGAAGAACCTATATTGATGCATTGGTAAAACCGTTTATTAAAAAAGACAACCAGTTTTATGGAAGTGGTTATTATTTTTACGATTTAAATGCCAAAATGAATTACAAAATATCTGAGAAAGATCGTTTGTATTTAAGTGGATATTTTGGTAGAGATAAATTTAATTTTAACAATGCTGAAAGAAATTTTAGCACAACCATACCTTGGGGAAACTCAACAGCTACAGTACGTTGGAATCATATCTTCAACAAAAAATTATTTGCCAATGTTACTCTAGTGTACAACGATTATCAATTTGCACTAGAAGGCCGACAAGAAAATTTTAATATTAAATTCTCATCAGGCGTAAGAGATTACAATGCCAAAACCGATTTTGATTGGTTTATTTCACCAGAACATAAACTAAAGTTTGGAGTACAATACACACACCATACTTTTTTTCCAAGTGTGTTAAATGGCAACCAAGATTCTGTAGTATTTAAACCACAAAATGTATTGAATAAATTTGCCAACGAGTATGCTGCTTATTTGCAAGACGATTGGGAAATATCTAAAAATATAAAGCTGAATTATGGGTTGAGATATAGCCTTTTTCAACAAGTGGGTAAGTATGCCACTTATACAAATGATGCCAATGGAAACAGAATTGATAGTGTTGTTTATGCTAAAGGACAAACTGTAAAAACCTATGGTGGTATAGAGCCTAGAGCCACTTTACGTTATACCATTAACGAGAATAGCAGTTTTAAAACTGCTATTACTCGTAACATGCAATACATACATTTAGTTACCAATGCTGGCACAACTTTACCAACAGATTTATGGGTGCCCAGTACACTTAGAGTGCAGCCTCAAATTAGTTGGCAATACTCTTTGGGTTATTTCAGAAATTTTAAAAATAACATGTTTGAAACATCGGTTGAAGTGTATTACAAAGACATGCAAAACCAAATTGAATACAGAGAAGGATATACACCCAATACTTTAAAAGATACTGAGGAAGATTTTGTTTTTGGTAAAGGTTGGAGTTATGGTGCAGAGTTTTTTGTAAACAAAGTAAAAGGCAGATTAACTGGTTGGGTGGGCTACACACTAAGCTACACTTGGCGTAGATTTAAAGATTTAAATGAAGGCAATAAATATCCTAGCCGATACGATAGAAGACACGATTTATCTGTAGTAGGTAGCTACACCATTAACAACAAATGGAAAGTATCTTCTGTATTTGTGTATGGCAGTGGACAAGCAACATCTTTGCCAGAAAGATTTTACTTTGTAAATGGTGTTTTAACACAAGAGTTTAGTACCATTAATAAATATCGTTTGGCTCCTTATCATCGTTTAGATTTTTCTGCAACATATACTCCCCAACCAAAAAAAGTAAGAAAATACCAAAGCTATTGGGTGTTTAGTATTTACAATGTGTACAGTAGGTTAAACCCCTATTTTGTGTACTACGATCAAGAAGGAAGTGCAGCTACGAACGATTTAAAAGTAAGTGCAAAGCAAGTTTCATTGTTTCCAATTATACCAAGCGTTACCTGGAATTTTAAGTTTTAGTTTTGAAGATTTTTTTTACAAGAGAGCCGTTTACAAGTAAACGGCTCTCTTAATTAAGGAAATAAAATTATTGTACAAAAACAGATTTTACTACCCTGTTATTTTGCCCACATATTTCTAAAACATTCATTCCTTTTGTAACTAAAGTTATTGGGAATGTTGAGTTTACAGTAGATATATTTATATTTTTCTGTTGAATTATTTTGCCAGTTGCATCATACACTTTTAAAGTATACAAGCCAGCTTCAAAACCCTTTAATTGTAAAGTGGCCACATTGTTAACCACAGGATTGGGGAAAATATCTACAACCTTTGCAACTTTGTAATTAATATTTACAGCATTGCTATAACTGAAGACTCCATTATTGTCTACAGATTTAATTCGATAATAATTAATACCATTTCTTTGGACAAGATCTACATAACTGTAAGTAGTCATTCCTGTTGCTACTACACTACCCAACTCATTGAATATTGTTCCAT
>JAGOUF010000403.1 GCA_018061385.1 Chitinophagaceae bacterium
GATGCTGAAATTATGGCTGGTGATGGTCGTGGAAATCTTATTTCATGGCAATTAAATGGAAAGACAATTTTTTACAAAAAATTAGATGACGGAATTGTTAGTATTCAAAAATCACATACACAAAACAATGCTTTAATTGCTGCAGGCAACACCATATATGAAATGTATATTGACGGTAAGGAGATGATAAAAAAAGTAGAAATTAATGACGCAAAATTTGCAGATGCTATTTACAGTAAAGATGATATGATGATTGCTTTTTGTAAGAGCTGGAGCAAGGGAAATAATATTGGCACTTACAACTTTATTACTGGTAAAACTTTATGGTATGATATGGGTAAAAGTGCTAACCACATTGCTTTTTATGACAATGACAAAAAAATTATTTGGGCATCTGGAGGTTATGGTGCAGGCGATTTTGGAATGCTTAATTTAATTACAAAAACCAATGATTGGCAAGTAGAAGGAAAGGAGGGAGGCTTTGAAACCATTGTTTCTTTGAGTGATAAAATATTGGCTGTGGCAAGTGCAAGAAAAGGTATGATTACAGTAAATGCAAACGATGGAAGTTTAATAAAAAATTACCAAGACCATGAAGCATCAGTTAGCAGTTTTTTATTAAAAAATGGGCTTCTTTTTTCTACTGGTAGCGATAGAACAATTATAAAATGGGAAGCTACTTCTATGTTGCCTCTTCTATCTATTGGTACTAAAAGTGATTATGTTTGGAGTTTAAGTTTAGCTAAAGATGGAAAGACTTTGGCAGCAGCTTGTGGCACTATTGGTAAGGAACAAAGTGTGAAGTTGTGGGATATATCAACTGGGCGGTTTTTAAAAAGATTGAATGATTTGAGTAGCGACAATGACATTATTAGTAACTGCCAGTTTTCTCCCAATCAAAAATATATTGGAGCTGGTACAGAAGATGGAAAAATGGTGTACTGGCAATATCCTGAAACCGGCAATGCATCTAACTTTCAAGGGGATAATAAAGCTATAAAAAACATTAGCTTTAACCCAAGAAGTACTTACTTAACTGGTATTAGTAAAGATGGAAAAATAATTACCCAACGTGTTAAAATAAACACCAACTCAATTACTGCAATTGGAAAAGATGCTAACAGCATTTGCTTTTCGCCAGATGGTGATTTTTTAGTAGTTGGTACTGCTAATGGCACTACAGAATTGTGGGATTTTGCCAGTAAAACTAAAGTGTATGAATGGGCAACTCATACCAACGTGGGCAATTTTTTTGACACCGCTTTGTATATTCCTTTTGGTTCATCTTTTAATGTTTCTATTGGTACAGATAAAAATACAAGTGGTGATTTTTCAAGTAGCGTAAATGCTGTAGCATGGAGTAGTGATGGCAAAACCATTGGTGCTGCAGGTGCAGGAAGGATTTCTTGGATTGATGCAAAAACTAAGAGAATTATTGGCAGTACAGAAGGGCTAAATGGAATTACTCAATTTGTCTTTTCGCCAGACAATAACAAAGTGGCAGTTGGTTGTGCAGATCATAATGTAAGAATCATTGATTTAATTACTGGGCAAACTACACATGTATTAACAGGGCATGAAAATGAAGTAAGAAGTGTTCAATTTACGCCTGATGGTAAATATGTGATTAGTGGTTCATTGGATAGCCAAATTAAAATTTGGGAACTCGAAACCGGCAATTGTTTATTGAGTTTTATTACACTTTCTGCAAGTAATGAATTCATTATCTACAACCCTGATGGTTATTATTTAAGCAGTAAAGGTGCAGGTAAAGTGTTGGCATTTAGAGTTGGTATTGACGTATACCCTTTTCCTCAATTTGATTTGAAGTACAACAGACCAGATATTATTATTGAGGCATTACAAAAAATATTTGGCATATCAGATGAGCTTGCTCCATTGAAAGATGCTTACAATAAAGCATATCAAAAACGATTGCAAAAAATGAATTTTACTGAAGAAGATATTAATAGTGGCGAACTGCATTTACCTGTTCTTTCAATAAATAAAACAACCAATAAAGGCAATAGTGTAGAGGTAAGCATTAAAGCCACAGATAGTAAATATTTACTGAACAGAATTCAAATTTATGTAGATGATGTGCCTTTATATGGTACTAAAGGAATTGATGTTAAGGCACAAAAAAGCAAGCAAATTGCACAAAGCCTAAACATTGATTTGGTAGAAGGGGTAAACAATATTCAGCTAAGTTGCATCAATGAAAAAGGAGTGGAGAGTTTGCGTTTGCCATTAAAGATTTTTGGACAGCAACAAGGCAAACCTAACTTGTATATTATTGCGATAAGCGTTAGTAAGTATAAAGATGCGAATATGAATTTGAGTTATGCTGTAAAGGATGGAAAGGACATGCTGCATTATTTTTCTTCTTTAAAAGAACAATACAATATTATTTATGCGGATAGTTTATTTGATGAAAAAGCCACTATAGAAAACATTGCTTTGCTGAAAGAAAAATTAATGAAAAGCAATGCAAACGATGCAGTGATTGTATTTGTATCTGGTCATGGTATGTTAGACAAGGACAATAGTTTTTATTATGCTACGCATGATATTGATTTTGTAAATCCATCGTTAAGAGGGTTGCCTTATGATGCGTTGGAAAGCATCGTAGATGGGATTCCTGCAAGAAAAAAACTCTTAATGATTGATGCTTGTCATAGTGGTGAAGTGGATGCAGAAATGATTGATACTTCAACTGCTGTAAGTGAAGGCACTATTAAAACAACTGGATTTCGTGGAGTAAGTATTAGAACAAAAAAGAAAGCAGGATTGAAGAATAGTTTTGAACTGATGCAGGACTTATTTACCAACCTGTCACAAGGCAGTGGTGCATTGGTTATTAGTGCAGCAGCAGGAGTTGGTTTTGCATTAGAAAGTGCTGAATGGAACAATGGGCTATTTACTTATGCTGTACTAAAAACATTAAAAAATAAAAGTGGCGATGCTAACAAGAACAAACATATTTCTGTAAACGAATTAAAAACTGTTGTTACCAAAGAAGTAGAACGTTTAAGCAATGGCAAGCAAAAGCCTACTACAAGAAGAGAATTATTAGAATGGGATTGGGATTTGAACTAAATAAATTTGTATATACTTTTCTAAAATTTTTCTGTTGGTAAATGCTACAGAATAATACTTTCGAAGCTAGTAAGTTTCGAAGAGCTAG
>JAGOUF010000404.1 GCA_018061385.1 Chitinophagaceae bacterium
GCCAGTAAATTCAAATAAATATTTATTGCTAAAGTTGTAATTTAACTTACCAAAAAATCCTGCTACAGATCCTTCTGTTGCACCACCACTAACTTGAGGTTGTAATGGCGATGTTGCAAGGTTTAAATAGGGTCTATCAGGATATTGTAAGCCAAAACGAGTAGCAGATAAATTCTCAATATAGTTATCCAAAGCCTGCATACCACCTTGTATTTTAAAACTGTGTTGATTGGCTATTTTAAAACTATATTCTGCCGATGCATAATATTGATTGGCATTAAAACGATTGTTAGAATAATTGATTGAAGAATCGCCAATTGCAGCAGAATAATTTAATGAATTGGTAAATGGATTGGGTGTGTACACATCATACGTTCTACCTGGACGAACACTTTGTGTATAGGAGCTTCGATTGTTGTAAGAAAATTCTACAATTAGATTTTTTATTATTTCGGCTCTTGCACCAAAACGCAATGATAGAGTTGGCGTTTCTGTTCTTGATACTCCAGAACCTTCAGCCATTGCAATAGGATTGATTGAGTTTGATTGACCTGCATCTCCAAATTTTCCATCTTCAAATTTTCCAGGAAAATTTTTGGCCATGGTGATAGCTCTTTGTATAATTTGTGTTGGCGACATTCCTGCAGGAACTCTATTGGTAGATTTGGTATAGAATATGTCTGAATAAAATTTTATTTTATCAGTAACATTCACATCTCCATTAATTCTTAAATCCCATTTAGTAAAACTGTTGTTTACAATTAAACCTTGCTGATTTAAGTAAGTTCCAGATGCAAGAAATGATGATTTATCAGAACCTCCACTCACAATTAAATTGTGATTTTGCATTAAACCTGTATTTTGAAAAATCAAATCCTGCCAATCTGTATTAAATACTGTAAAGTTATTGGCAGCATTGTTTTTATACAAATCAATGGTTGATTGTGCATAAGGCAAAACTGTAGATCCTGTATTAGAAACGGCTTCATTATTCAAAATCATATTGTCTACCGCCGATAATGTTTTAGGCATATTGGTAGGTGTTTGAACACTCATAAAACTGTTAAAGGAAACAGAAGTTTGTCCTTTTTTACCTCTTTTTGTAGTAATCAAAATAACACCATTGGTGGCACGAACTCCATATATAGCTGTAGATGCAGCGTCTTTTAAAATTGAAATGCTTTCAATAATGTTAGCATCAACATCGTTTATGCTAACACCTTCAACACCATCTACAATAATTAATGGACTGCTACTATTGTTGATAGAACCAATACCACGAATATTAATTTGACCACCATCTGCACCAGGCTGACCAGAGCCTTGTCTAACTGTAACACCAGCAGCTAAACCTTGTAAACCCATACTGGTAGACGCAAGTGGGCGTCTTGTTAACTGCTCTCCTTTTAGAGTTGTAACAGCACTGGTTATATTGGCTTTTTTTTGAGAGCCATAACCAACTACCACCACATCTTGTAAGTCTCTAGATTCAATAATTAAAGTAACATCTACAATTGCACTATTTACTACAACTTCTTTAGTTGCATAACCTATACTACTAAACAAAAGTGTTTGCCCTTTCTCTGCAACAATGCTATAAGTACCTTGCAGTGTGGCTAGTGCATTTTTAGTAGAGCCTTTTACTTTTACAATTGCCCCTTCAATTGGGTTGCCTGTACTTGCATCTGTTACTTTACCAGTAACTTTTAGTTGCTGAGCCTGCAGCATTTGCCCAAACGCAAAACTTAGCAGTAGCAATAATGTTAGTTTTCTCATATCTCAGTTTTTGTTTTGAAAATTTTTATAAAATGATATCTCCTTGATGATTGATTTTCTTATAATGAAATGGATTAATCGTTTGATCCAATAATACAGCCATCTCAGCTCTTGTTATTGCTCTGTTTAAATCAAAGTTTTGTAGCTGCCATTTTGTATTCCACAATGCAGCAATGAGTGTATTTAATTGGGCTGAACTTTTATGTGAAAAAGCTACATACAAGTTTTTGTTTTTTGCAATTGTGGCAATTGCATCTTTTATTGTTACATACTCCTTATTGCTAGTAATTGCTTTGCCAAAAGGAGTAAAGTTTTTTACAAAACTTGTTGTTAATACACTTGAGTCAGGATAAAACCAAGTTTGATTTGCCCAGCCTGTAGCAATGCCATTGCCACGTAAAATACCTGTTGCACCAATTTTTTGAATTGAAATAAATTGTGGATGTTTTATGCCTGCATCTATATAAGGCATAATAATGGCATTGTTGTTCAACAGTGTTTCTTGTACTACACGAATGTCTACTTTACTTGCAGCAATTTTTTGCTTAATAGCCAATGCAGCCAATGCTCCTGTTGCTTGGCCAGTAGTTAAAACGCAAGGCTGTAAACGAGTAGTTCCATTTACAATATTGCTTACACTAATGTTTTTTTCTGTAACAATAATGCCTGTAAAATTTTTAGGAATTAAGCTGCCCAAAGGCACATTGAATGATGGTATTGCTTTAAAATCTAAATGCTGGGGTGCAGCAGGATTTTTTTTATGATGATGATCAATTGGATAATCTCCAACTGCAATGCCTGTTCTATATAAATTGTAGTCAAAAGGTTTGGCTAAATGATTGATGTTTAAACGGGTTAACCCATTTACTCGTCTACTTTCTCTGTGATAAGCTATCAATGGCATTTGATCTGCAGTAGGAAATTCATCATCTGCAATACCTAAATGTTTAAAGCCTAAAGTAGTTTGTATAAAATAGATAAAACGATAGGTTTGTTCTTTTGCCAATTGCAATGCCGAGTCTCTTTGAACTCTATTCAATTGCAATAAGTTTACATAATAATCATTGCCATAACCTGGCCAATTAATCATGTATTTACCATTAGGTAATTTACCATAATCCAACATTTTTTGTGCATCAACTGTTGGTTTCTGCCTACTTAAATTATTGTAATAATTAGTACAAGCACCATCAAATTCTTCTGGAGAATAATTGTTTGGTTTTGGTATTGTCTTATCAGCTCCTATGCCATAGTCTTTTAAAATGGCTGCATAAGTTATATCTTGTACAATGTTGTTACTTGCTGTAACACCTGCATTTTCTTTTGTAATTGCATCAGCTTCCATTCCAATGCTACAAGGTATTTTTGCATTGGCTAAAACATCGCCTAATTCTGTTGCATCAAT
>JAGOUF010000405.1 GCA_018061385.1 Chitinophagaceae bacterium
TTACCCAAGTATTTGCCCTAGCAATAATTACAGAAACCATAAACATACTAATACCAAATGTTACCCATAAATAACTAATAATTTCATCGGTATATGTTTTTACACGTTCCTTCTTTTGTTTTTTAACTAAATAAACAATTTGTATTGCAACAGTAACCCATGTAAGCATCCAAATCATTTCGGCATGTTGCCAAGTTGTAAATTTTAGCATAATGAAATGCCCTATTGAGCAAATAAAAACCACCCAACCCCATAATAAATACAAAAAACTATCATCGGTAAAATTATTTTTTGCTTTGTTAATCATGCCTTCAATCATTGCTAGGCTTTCTTGAGGCGAAAAGTTGTCTTTAGTTTCCATACTAATTAGTTTAGGTTCAGTTTATTTACATCCATTAACAATAGCTTCTGCATTTGTTTTACCCCAGTTGGGGTGCAAGGTTGATTGTATTGTGTACTTTTCAAAATTAAGCAGCCCCGTTTTAGCTAAAGCTGCTGCAGCAGCACAACCTCCACCATATTCACTAGGTACTTGTAACATTGCCTCAGCTTCAATAAAATAAATACGAGGATTTAGTGAATCCAATTTTTTGGCTTGCTCTATAGCTCGAAATGCATCATTCATAAAGCTTTCATAGTTTGAAGGGAATGCCCTCATTTTTGCAAAACCAACCAATGCTTTTAAAACTTCTACTTCACTATTGCTTACTAATTTTTCAACTTTAGATAAAAACAAATAAGCACTATCTGCCAACTGAATCATATTACCTTTCTTAAGAATTGCAAATCTTGCTTGTAAAAAACTAGCATAATAATACGGTAGCCATTCAGTAGAATTTTGTTCAGCAATGCTGACAAACTGTTGAACAGCAGCTTGCATTTGATTAACAGATTTAATATTGCTAAAGCCATCAACAGTTTGCTGCATTGCCGTATCGTAATTTATTTTTTGTGCTTGCACACTTTGAAAACTTATGCTGATAATACAGCAGAAAATAAATTTTTTCATGCTATTTTTTTAAATAAGTGAAAGGTTTATTTACAGCTATTTATAATTTCTTCTACCGATTCTTTACCCCAACTTGGCATTAATGGATTGCTTTGTTTACTTGCATTGTACAATTCTATTGCTTTTTCTGCCAATGGTTTTGCAGTTTTACAGCCACCACCGTATTGTTCTGGTGTATTTTTTAAACTTGTTGATTGTAGCATATAAGGACGAGGATTTGCAGCATCGGCTTTTTTAGCTTCTTCCAAAAATTGATTGCTTTCTGCTCCGTATTGCATCCATCTTGCTTGAGGATCTACCAACATTTTAGCAGTTGCAATCATACTTTTAATACACAATATTTCACTATTATTTTTTTCAATAGCTTCTGCTTTTACAACTAAGGCAGTGGCTTCATCGGCAACTATATCTTTATCTCCACCAACACCCATCATACTCATTCTAGCTTTTAACATTGCTGCATAATAGTAAGGCAGCCATTGTGTTTTTTCTGCATCACCAATACGTTCAAATTTTTGGGCTACTGCAATCATTTCTTCACCTGTTTTTGCTGCACCTAATTGTTGCAAGGTTGCTCCCATTGATGGAGCATATTTTTCACTTTGTGCAAATAGATTTGTGCTTATTAAAATAAAAGCTGCTAAAATTATTTGTTTCATTTTTTTGTTTTTTAAATTGATTTAAATAAATATTATTGTTGATTTTTTAAAGTTTCGTATTCTTTTTGAGTACTAAAAAAGTTATTGCTTTCATAAGCATCTAAATAACTAAATGCCAAACCAATTCCCCAACCTATAATTGGCCAAATGGGCCAAAAACTATTGCTACCTCCTGTTTTTATAAAGCCTAAAAACCAAATAGCTACCAGTAAGGCATTTACTAAAATATAGCTTACACATTGGCGTTTAAAAGCTGCTCTTTTTTTTGCTATTTGCCATAATTGAGCATCATTGTTTTCATTTGAATTGTTCATAATTGTTTAATTTTTTTTGAAAAAATATTGTTTTATTATTTTATAAATTGTTGTTAATAGCATCTTGACTTTTATCTACACCCCAACTTAAAAAGCAGCCAATAAAAAAGAACTGTTTAGCAGGTGGAGTAACTGCAACTTTATTTTGCCCGTTATAAGAATATCTATATCCATATTCTTGATTAAAATTTAGAGCATTTGTAACACTTGCAACCAATACAATAAATGTTTTTGCATTTTGCTTTCCTAAATTGGGTAAGTAATTTAAACTAATGCCAAGGTTGTGAAAACTTTTGGTTGTGCCTTCATCTTTAATTTCATATTTGCTTCCACTATAAGCAATGTTGTAATAAGGACGACCAGTAGCAAATGTATATGTTGCATTAAAGCCTGTTTTCCATTTGGTAACAAAGTTTTTAGCAACTACATTAAATGTATGTGGTGTTGCAAATGTTGGTTGTAATTGAGATGGAAAATTTTGATAATCTCTTTTAGTATCTAAGTAGCTATAGCTAATCCAGTAATCAATATTTTTAATGGTTTTCTTATCTCTCCAAAACAGTTCAAATCCTTGTGCATATCCAATTCCAAGTGTATTGGTATCGGGAAATGTTTTTACCAAATTATTGTACTTTTTGTAATACGCTTCAACCCTAAATGTTTGTAAAGACGTTGTTTTTATATAATTAATTAAGTAGTGTGTTGCTTTTGTATAACCAATTTGCAAAGGCTTACCAGTTGAATTATTAACAAGTTGATTGTTCTCTGGTTTTTGATAAAACTCTCCATAAGCCAAACTCATTTGTGCATTGTTTCCTGCTTTATAAGCCAAAGAAATTCTTGGGGCAATGTTTGATTTTTTTAGAATTGAAGAATACTCAAATCTTCCGCCAGCTTTAATTGCTAAAGCATTGGAAACATAAAGATCGGCTTCTGCAAATATTGATTGGAAATGGTCTTTTAATACGGATGTATAATTGTTGAATTCTGTTTTATTGTTGGCATACCAATATTCTGCTCCAAATCTTGCTGCACTAATTCCTTTAATTCTTTTTTCAAAAACAGCTCTTACTTGAGATAAATCTTGTGTACTTTTTAAAGCAAAGTTTTTATTATCAATATATCCTACAGATGTTGTTACAGGTTGATTTTGTTGGTTTTGAATGGTGTTGGTAATTTTATCTACATTGG
>JAGOUF010000023.1 GCA_018061385.1 Chitinophagaceae bacterium
ATACATTACCAATACTTCAAAAGTTGAGTACCATATTTTTCCAAGAATGAGTGCATTGAGTGAGGTTTTATGGAGTAAGAAAGAGCAAAGAAATTGGCAAAGTTTTGAAACACGCTTGCCCGTTCAAATGCAGCGTTACGAACTTTGGAATGCCAATTACAGCAAGGCTTTTTACGATATTCAAGCAACCGTAGAACCTGCAATAAATGAAAACGGTGTTTTATTGAGTTTTAAATCTAACTACAACAATGCTCCTATTATGTATTTACAAAGTATAGATGGGCAATACAAAGAATATACTTCCCCAGTTTTAATCAATAAAAACCAAAAAGTATCTTCTATAATTTACAAAGAAAATACAGATATAGAAGTTTCATCATTGAACCAAAACTTTATCATTAATACAGCTACAGGCAAAACTATTTCTGCCAACAAGCAACCCTCTCCTTCTTATCCTGGTAATGGTGGTTTATTTAGTATTTTAAATGGATTGAAAAGTGAAAAAGGAATTAACTCAACAGAATGGTGTGGTTGGGTTGGTAGCAATGTTGAAATAACCATAGACTTGCGTCAAGAAACTACTTTTAGCAACATTGTATTAAATATTCTAGATCAAAAAAATAGTTGGATTTATCCTCCAATTATTAATGATATATCGACTTCAAGCGATGGCATAAATTATACATCCATAAAAAATATGAGTTATAAAGATGTTGCAGAAAATGAAATTATTAGAAATATACCTTTGTACTTAAACGAGCAAAAAGCGAAATATATTAAGTTCAATTTATCATCTGTACCTAAAATTGCTGAAGGTTTACCTGGAGCAGGAAGAGCAGCTTGGTTTTTTATAGATGAAATTGAAATTTATTAAACCCATTTAAAATATGCCGTCAATATTTGAACCTTCAGTTGCTAGCAACATTTTACAACGTATAGAAAGCGTTACCATACACAACCAACAACAATGGGGTAAAATGAATGCTGCACAAGCTTTTGCCCATTTAAGATCTGTATTAGAATTGATCACAGGCGACAGAATAGAAAAACCAACTTTAATTGGAAAATTAATGGGGCCTCTTATAAAAAAATTAGTACTTAACAATAAGCCCTACAAAAAAGGTTTACCCACTGGTAAAAACTTTATTATAAAAGAAGAAAAAGATTTTGAAATCGAAAAAATAAAACTCATTGCTGCATATAAAAAATTAATTGCAAAAGGAGAAGTAGCTGTTGACGGAACTGTACATCCTTTATTTGGTAAAATGACTGCATACGAATGTGGCTTTAGCCAATGGAAACATTTCGATCATCATTTAAAGCAATTCAATGCATAGTTATATTGAAGGTATTGCTACAATCTTTAAAGCAAATGCAAATACAGAAAGAGCTGCATGGTCTAAGGCTTATATGCTGCACCAATTTGAGTTTTATGGATTGGTTACAACACAAAGAAGAAAACTGAGTAAAACGTACATGCAAAACAACACACTTACGTCGTTAAAAGAAGTTGAAGCAATTGTAAAAGAATGTTTTGAACAAACAGAAAGAGAATATCAATACTTTGCAATTGAATTAATGCACTTCAATAAAAAATTATGGCAACCAAGTATTATTCGAACAATAGAATATTGCTTAACTAAAAAAAGTTGGTGGGATAGTGTAGATCATATTGCTAGCGAATGTTTAACAGATTACTTTAAACTTTATCCCAACAAAATAATTCCTATTACAAGCAAATGGAACCAATCAAATAATATTTGGTTACAACGCAGCAGTATTCTATTTCAAAAGGCTTTTAAAGCAAAAACAAATACTGAGTTATTAAGCAAATACATTTTACAATGTAGCAATAGCAAAGAATTTTTTATACAAAAAGCAATTGGCTGGGCATTAAGAGAATATAGCAAAACCAATGCAATATGGGTACAAACATTTGTAGCAACAAACACATTGGCACCATTAAGCAAAAGAGAGGCATTGAAAAGAATTACAGCGTAGTACTTACAGCAACTTTTTCTTCCAAAGTTTCCGTTTCTTTCACAATAATTTTTTCTTCAGTTTGTTCTTGTAAAGAATTTTTATTTTGAAGTTCAATTTGCTCTATAAAAACTGCATATTGAGAAGGATAAATCTCTCTTCCAGTAAATTGAGCATATACTTTTGTAAAACATGCACCAAAGTATAAAATAATAGCAGAGTAATACACCCATAATAAAATTATTACTACTGATCCTGCAGTTCCATAAACACCACCAGGATTACTTTTGCCCATATAATATCCAATACCAAATTTGCCCAACATAAATAAAAATGCAGTAGTAAATGCTCCTGCCCTTACATCTCTCCATTCAATTTTTGCATCGGGTAAAAATTTAAAAATGATGGAAAATAAAAAAGCAATAATGAGTAAGGTTAAACCCAAATTAAACCCATAAGCAATCCATACAGAAATATTCGGTAACATTCCTAATAAACGATGCATCATTAAATCCATTAAGGTGCTAATAATTAAAGAAACCATGAGTATAAAACCTAAACCTAAAATCATAGAAAGGCTCAATATCCTGTTCAATAAATATTTTACCCAGCCCTTACGTGGCTTAGGTTTTAGCTGCCAAATTTGATTAATAGAACTTTGAATTTCAGTAAATACACCTGTAGCTGAAAGTATTAAAGCTGTAATACTTATTACAGTTGCATATAAACTATTTTTTGAAAGAGAAGCATTTTTTATAATTAGTTGAATTTGGAGTGCTGCTTCTGAACCAACAAAACCTTGTATTTGGGTGTATAAAGTTCCTTCAATTGCTTCACGTTTATAAAATAAATCGCCTACACCAATTACCATTAATAAAATAGGAGCCAACGAAAAAAAAGTGTAAAAAGCTAATGCAGCACTTTTACTTGTAACTCCATTATCAGAAAATACTACAACTATTTTTTTTGTAAATTCCCATGTTGATACAATTTTTTGTTTCATGTAATTTAAAGATAAATCTATTCAATGGCAATTGAAGTTTTATAAATCTAAACAACATGTGTAGTTATTGCATTCCTTCTTTAAAATCAAATAAAGTAGCGGTAAACATGGCTCTTTCTCTTTTCTTAAATATAACATCCCAATTACCTCTGTAACGCAAAACCTTAGGTACAGTTAAGCCTTTAAAAGTGGTCATTTGTACTTCCATGCTTACATCAAAGTCGTACACTCCTGCTTTGTAGCTTAAAGAATAACTTCTATAAACAACATCCAACGTTTTTTGATTAAACCAAGTAACCATTTCATCAACCACAATATTGTCTCTTTTAAAAAAACCTAAATTGGGTTTGGGTACAATTGAAAAGACATAACACAATTGCCCATCTTTTTCTTGAATATCTAATTTGTAGTCGTACACTTTTCTTGCATCATCATCATATAAATCTAATTTATTGCCAATGAAAGGAATGCCAGGAATTTTTTTACCCGGATTAAAAAACAACATTTTTAGTTGCTCTTTATGTTTATCCATTCCTTTTTTGTTGTTGGCTGAAATATTGTATCCTGTTACAATATTTGTTTCACCACAAACTGGTGTTTTTGTAAAAAATAAACTTGCATACAATTGTGCAGTGGTGTAATTGTAGTTTTTGTTGTCGTCGTAAAAATCGCCTGTTGTGGTTTCTTCCAACACATCCATTGTTCTACAATTGTTTAATCGATTTTGTCTTGTTTTACTAAATAAAGAAGCTTTTACAACATCTTTTTTATCTACAATTTTAATATCATTATACGAAGAAAACCCCAGAATTCTGAGGTTTCTAAAAGCCTTATAAAAGCTCGTATCGTCTTTTATTTGTTGTAGTAGTTTTGCGTAATCAAAATTGTTACGAACAACTACTTCGGTAAGTGTAAATTTTTTTTTATCGATTGTAACAATAGAATCTTGAGCAAAAGCAAAATTGCTCATTAAAACAAACAGTATTAGAATACGCATACTCATTTAGGAAAAACCATTTTATAATCTACTTTAATTTTTCCTTTAGAAATATCGTTGAGTTTGCCTTGTAACAATTTTCTTTTTAATGGCTTTAAATAATCAATAAACAACTTTCCTTCTAAATGATCGTATTCATGCAAAATAACTCTTGCTGTTATGCCATGAAAACTTTCAACTTTTGTTTGAAAATTCTCATCCATATATTCTAGTACTACCATTTCGTTTCTATACACATCTTCTCTAATTTTTGGTATAGATAAACAGCCCTCATTGTAAGCCCATTCGTCTCCATCTAAATCTTTGATATGTGCATTGATGAATACTTGCTTAATGCCTTTTTCGTTAGGATATTGCTTTCGATCTTCATCATCAAAATTGTCTACAATTTGTGTACTATCAACCACAAAAACACGAATATCTTTATTTACTTGTGGAGCTGCCAAACCAACGCCATTGCTAGCATACATGGTTTCCCACATATCATCTATAAACTTATTTATGCTTGGAAATTGAGCATCAATATCTTTTGCAGTTTTTCTTAATACAGCTGCACCGTAAGCTACAATTGGAAGAATCATATTATTGAACGAACTTTTTATTTTTTAAAGAAGAGCAAAAATACGCTTTAATACTTAAACCCTATTTTGCATGTATTCTTGCAACATAATTGTAGCAGCAATTTGATCGACATTGCCTTTTATTTGCCTATCTTTTTTCTTCATGCCCATTTGTACCATGGCTTGAGAAGCCATTTTGGAAGTGTATCGCTCATCCACAGTTTGAATAGGTATTTGGGGGAAATTCTTTTTTAAAGATTGTATTGCTTGATGCACTAAAGGCGTAGCATGTGTAGCAGAATCATCTAAATTCAGTGGTTCACCAATTAAAATTAGTTCAACTTGTTCTTGTTGAAAATAATTTTTTAAATAAGGAATTAACTCTTTTGATTCAATGGTAGCAAGGGCTGTAGCAATAATTTGTAGAGGATCAGTTACTGCCAATCCTGTTCTTTTACCTCCATAATCAATACAAATTATTCTTGCCATACTTATAAATTAAAACCATAAGCAAGGCGTAAGGCAACTTGCTTCATATATTTCTCTTCGGTAAAGTCTTCATACTTAATACTGATATCTAATTTTTTACCAGAATAACCAAAAGAAGGCGACCATAAAAAAGAAGCATCTGAACCTTTATTTAAACCAAAGCCTGCACCAAACTCTGCTGCAATGTATAATTTAGGAACAAAAAAAGTTTTCAATCCTGCTTTTAATGGCACATAAGTAAATCCATCAATTGTATTTTTTGTATCAAAAAAATGAGTTATACCTGTTGTAAGAATGAATAAATTTCTATCGTCGAACTTGGTTTGTACACGTAAATCGGCACCTAAAACAAAACCAAAAACACTATTACTTGCATTTCCAAAATTACCTGCAACGCCCATACGCCAGGCATTTTGAGCATTTAATTGGTTGCCACAAACTAATAATAAAATAACAACTATTGAAGTAACTATTTTTTTCATATCATATATTTATCAACCTGCAATTTAGATGCATAATACAAGTACTTTGAAAGCTGTAGATAACTTTAAGCAATTGAACAAAGTTTAACTAGATATACACAATTATGAATGTAAAAGAAACAAATCTGTAATTACAAATACTGCAAAAACAACACTAGCAATGCCATTGGCTGTCATAAAAGCAATGTTTACTTTACTTAAATCATTGGGTTTTACAATAAGATGTTGATAAATTAGCATACCCACAAAAACTGCAATGCCTACCCAATACAACCAACTAAAATTACCCATATAACCAGCAGCAATAACACAAGTTGCACTTAATACATGCAATAACTCTGACACTTTCAAAGCTTTTGTAACACCCAATACTGCAGGAATTGAATGTAATTTTTGAGATTGATCGAAGTCCACATCTTGCAAAGCAAAAATAATATCAAAACCACTTACCCAAAAAATTACAGCTAGGGAAAACAATATTGGAATGAATGCAAATGCTCCAGTTACTGCTAAAAATGCACCAATTGGTGCTAGAGATAAACCCACACCCAATACCAAATGACATAATGCTGTAAAGCGTTTGGTGTAACTATAAAATAAAATGACAAACAATGCTACTGGCGATAAATACAAACAAATTGGATTGATAAAATACGTTGCTATAATAAATACAACACAATTAATAATTACAAACCTTAAAGCACTGTTGGCAGAAATAATTCCTTTGGGAATTTCTCTGATGGCTGTTCGTGGGTTTTTGGCATCGAAACTTCTATCTAAATATCTATTAAAAGCCATTGCTGCTGAACGTGCAGTAATCATGCAAACAATCACTAACATAAATTTTAAGCCATATTCTTTGTTAGAAATTTCTTGAATATTGGGATTGGATTTTAAGCCTAACACAAATCCTATGATTGCAAATGGCATTGCAAAAATGGTGTGTGAAAATTTTACGAGGGAAAGATAATTTTTTATAGTTGTCATAGTTGCTTAACCACAAAGTGTACAAAGTTTAACACTAGGAACACAAAGCTTTTTTTTGATGAATATTGTTATACTGTTGAAGAGTGTCCTGCTAAAGCTGGATTTTCAAGAACGCCATTAAGTTTACTCTTTATTTAGTTACATAAAAAAATATATTCTCAAATTCGTAATTATACATTCTTAATTATTCGTGGTTCTACCAATTTCCAAAGTATTACACCTGCAGCAGTAGCAACGTTTAATGAATGTTTCATACCCAATTGAGGAATTTCTATGCATCCATTGCAAGCATCAATTACTTCTTGTTGCACACCCTCAACCTCGTTGCCCATTACAACAGCAATTTTAGCATAATTGTTTGCATTGAATTGCTCTAATGAAATACTACCAACTGCTTGCTCAATAGCAAAAACAGTATAGCCTTTTTGTTTTAATTCGTTTACTGCATCTAGAGCATTGGGGTAATGAATCCAATCAACAGTATCAGTTGCACCTAAAGCTGTTTTGGCCATTTGTTTGTGATCTGGCGTTGGGCTATAACCACAAATACAAATACCTTCAATTAAGAAAGCATCGGCAGTTCTAAAAATGCTGCCTACATTGTACACACTTCTAATATTATCGAGAATTACTAGAACAGGATTTTTTTCGGCTTGTTTAAATTCTTCAACAGATTTTCGGCCCAATTCATCCATGCTTAATTTTTGCATAGGTGCAAAGATAAACGAGTATTTGTTAACTGTATTATTGTGGCGAAATGGTTGTTTCTACTACACAATTTATTGAAGTGTTTCATTGAATTAATCTAACAAAATCTCTTCGTGCATATAAGGAACAAGTACATGTTTGTAGCCCTTTTTTTGAAGTCTACTTTGAAATTCTATTTGAACATTTTCTTCGCCATGAACTAAAAAAAGTTGGCGAATGAATGCAGGATTTTGACAAGATAAGTATTGGCATAAGTCATCATAATCGCCATGTGCACTCATACTTTTCATGCTACCAACTTCTGAAATCACATCGAAAAAATCTCCGAAAATACGTACTTGTTTTAGTCCATTTAATAGCTTGCCACCTAAAGAATTTGGCTCACAATAACCCACCAATAAAATAGTATTTTTTGCATCTGAAATATTGTTGGCAATATGGTGTTTAATTCGTCCTGCATCGGCCATACCACTTGCTGAAATGATAATCATGGGTTGATGGTTGTCGTTAATGGCTTTACTTTCATCTACATTTTCAACAAACTTTAATCCAGGAAAATCAAATGGATCATCATCTACATCTAATACTTTTTGTACTCTGCTATTAAAATAATTGGGATAACTTTTTACAATTTCTGTTGCTTCTTTACTTAATGGACTATCAACAAAAACAGGAATTTTAGGCAACCTATTTTCTAAACTCAGTTGGTTTAAACTGTACAAAACTTCTTGTGTTCTACCAACACTAAAACAAGGAATAATCAACTTCCCTTTTTTCTCAACACAAGTATGCGTTACCCATTTTAGCAAATCATCTATTGAACTATGCATGTTTTCATGCAGTCTATTTCCATAAGTGCTTTCTAAAATAATATAATCTGCTTGAGGAAAAGTTTCAGGACTTTTTAAAATCATATCTCTGTATCGTCCAACATCTCCACTAAAAGTTAAACGTTTTACAGCACCAGCTTCGTTAATTTTTAAATGCACGGATGCACTGCCAATAATATGTCCAGCATCTGTAAACATTGCACATACGTCATCTGTTACTTTAAACCAATGTCTATATTCTTGTTTATCCAAGCATTTGAAAGATGCCGTTGCATCATCAATTGTGTACAAAGGTTCAATAGGTGGCAAACCATTTTTGGCCCTTCGTTTATTTAAGTATTTGGTATCATCTCTTTGAATGGTTGCTGAATCTTCTAATAAAGTTTTGGCCAAATCGTATGTAGCTGGAGTACAAAATATTTTCCCTCTAAACCCTTCTTTATACAATTTAGGAATCAACCCACTATGGTCAATATGTGCATGAGACAACAGCATTACGTCAACCTCTGCAGCATCAAAACCCAATACTGCATTAAAGTTGCCAGTTTCTTTGCCCAAACCTTGAAACAAACCACAATCCAACAATATTTTTTTACCATTTTTTAAAGTAAGTAAATGCTTAGAACCTGTTACAGTTCTTGCTGCTCCATGAAATGCTATTTTCATATTTCCCTTTTTATGAGTTATTGAATATACTGCACTTGCAAAATGAATACTGCTGAAAGCATTGGAAAGAAATAAAATCATCCATGCTACATCTTCATTAAACTGCTTTACTTTTAAAACTCCAAATAAATATAAATTGTGCAACTATTTCTCCTTGTTCATTAATACCTGTTGAAGTACAGTGAACTGTAACGCCTTCACCTGTTTGTAGTGTAGTATCAATTGCATTAGCAATAATTGTTCCATCGTAACAAGTAAATGTTATTTTGCCCACTGCTTTTTTAAAGAACTCTCCTTCTACTTTGGTTACCAACATACTCACTGATGGATTTCTTTGGTAGATGTTTCCAAATGCCAATACTCCAGTGCTTAACTCAGCAGCCATACTTAATACAGCAAAATAAATTGACTGAAAAGGATTTTGATTTAACCATTTAAAACGAACTGATACAGCAGCTTTTTCTTCGTTCAATTCAACTATTTTCAACCCACTAAAAAAGCCCATGGGCAATTTAGTAAGCATAAAAATTTTGTACTTAATCGAGTTTGTAATAAGCTGTTGAAACTTACTAAACTGAACATTCATATAGTAAATTGTTTATTGCAATTATTTGTTGATGCCTTCTAATGCAAATAAAAATGCATAGTTCAACGCTACATCTTTTAAATAATCAAATCTGCCACTTGCTCCACCATGTCCAAATTCCATATTGGTATGTAAAAGCAATAAATTTTTATCGGTTTTAGTAGCTCGTAATTTTGCAACCCATTTTGCAGGTTCAAAATATTGCACTTGGCTATCGTGTAAACCTGTAGTTACCAATAAATTTGGATAAGCTTTAGCTTCTACATTTTCATAAGGGCTATAACTTTTCATATAAAAGTATGCATCTTTATTTTTAGGATTTCCCCACTCATCAAATTCATTGGTAGTTAAAGGAATGCTCTCATCTAACATGGTATTTACAACATCTACAAATGGTACTTGTGCAATTACACCATTCCATAAATTAGGAGCTAAATTTATTACTGCACCCATTAATAAACCACCTGCACTACCACCTTGTGCATATAAATGTTTGCTACTGGTATATTTTTCTTTTACTAAAAATTCGCCACAATCAACAAAGTCGGTAAATGTGTTTTTCTTTTTCATCATTTTGCCATCTTCATACCATTGTCTTCCCATTTCTTGTCCACCCCGAATGTGAGCAATTGCATAAGCAAAGCCTCTATCTAATAACGTTAATCTGCTGCTATTAAAGCTTGCATCTATGCTATTTCCATAACTACCATATGCATATAACAACAATGGAGCATTGCCATCTTTTTTAAACCCTTTTTTGTACACCAATGAAATGGGCACTTTTGTACCATCTTTTGCAGTTGCCATTAAACGTTCGGTTACATAATCTTCTGCTTTATAACCACCCACAACTTCTAATTGCTTTTTCAATATTTTCTTCTTAGTTGCAACTTCATAATCATACACAGAATTTGGTGTAGTTAACGATGTGTAATTGTACCTGAAGACTTTACTGTTATAATCTGGAGTAGAACCAATGCTAGCAGCATAAGTAGCTTCACCAAAATCTACAGAATTTTCAGAATTGTCTGCTAAATTTCTTACAACTAATTTTACGAGACCATCCTTACGTTCGTTTAAAACAATAAAATCTTTAAATTCCTCTACACTTTGTAACAACACATCGGCTCTATGTGGAATTACTTCTTTCCAACTAGCTGCATCAGTTTTATCCAATGCACATTCCATTAATTTAAAATTCTTAGCTCCATCTTTATTGGTAACAATTAAAAATTTATTGTCTAATGTAACTACATCATAAATTACTTCTTTCATTCTTGGTGCAAATACTTTAAAGTTGGCCATTGGTTCATTGGCATTAATCATTCTTAACTCTGTAGAAAGTGTTGCTCCCGAATAAATGAAAATAAATTGGTTGTTTTTTGATTTTGATATACCAATGTAATTACTCTTATCTTTTTCATCATATACAACTACATCTGCTTTCGCATCGCTGCCCAATGTATGGCGTTTAATCTTTTCTGACAACAGGGTTACGTCGTTCTTAGAAGTATAAAAAAAAGTTTTATTGTCGCTTGCCCAACATGCAAAACCCTCTGTGTTGGCAATTGCATCTTTGTATGTTTCGCCTGTTGCTAAATTTTTTACATAAATCGTGTATTGCCTTCTACTTACTTCATCTACACCATAAGCCAATAATTGATTGTCTTCGCTAACAGAAAAACCAGAAGCAGCAAAATAAGCTTTGCCTTCAGCCATTTTATCTACATCTAACAATACTTCCTCAGCTGCATCTAAACTGCCTTTTTTTCTACAATATTTATAGTATTGTTTTCCATCTTCAGTTCTTGAATAATAATAATAACCATTGTTAAATACAGGAACCGATTCGTCTTTTTCTTTAATTCTAGATTTCATTTCAGTAAATAAATTCTTCTGAAATTCTTTAGTACCAATCATCATGGTATCTAAATAAGTATTTTCAGCTTTCAAATAATTTACTACATTGGTACTATCTGGACCTTTACCAAAAAAATCATACATCCAATAATAATTGTCAACTACAGTATCGCCATGAATAACTCTTGTATGTGGCTTTACGTCAGCTTTGGGAGCTACAATATTTTCTGGCCATTGATAAGGTTTTCTTTCAATTGAATTGTTGTTACAAGCTATCATACTTATTGTTGCTATTGCAGCAGTTATTTTTTTTAGCATGGGTAAATATTTAATGTTTGAATGTAGCAATTACCAACGAGTTAACGAAATGAGTTTGTTGAATGGCGATAATATTTATTTGACTTTAATTTTTTTTGGCTGAACATAAAAAAAGCCAATTCAACTAGTATTGAATTGGCTTTTTACAAAAATGAATTGCTTAATAAAGCAATCTTACTTTAATGGTTGCTTTTACTTCTCTTAATAAATCAATTGCTTTTTTAGACAGTTTCTTATCTACATCTAACACTACATAACCAATTAAATCGTTGGTTTTTAAGTATTGACCCACAATATTTATTTTATGTTCAGACAAGGTTG
>JAGOUF010000406.1 GCA_018061385.1 Chitinophagaceae bacterium
AAGGGTTTGGCGATTTTTATGATTATGCCAATGCTATTGCTCCATTGGGCAATGCAAGTGCCGAGGATTGTGCCAATTATTGCATTACATTGTTTAGCGATTTAACAAGAATGGTTACTATGCAAAATTTATTTCATGATGGTGGTTATGTTAACACAGGTGTTAGCGATTATGTAATGAAAAAGTTAGGTGTTGGTGGTAATGAAGAATAACTTTTAAAGTATTTGTTCAATAAATAAAAAATGCTCCAATTTTAATTGGAGCATTTTTATTAGGTTGTTGTTCTGCTATAACATCTAGCAAGACAATCGAGAAAAATTAGTTGTCGAATAGTAGAACAACAGAAGTTTTGCTTATAAAGCAATTTGTTTTTCTACCATTAACTTGCGTAAGTTAATTAGGCCATAACGCATACGACCCAATGCAGTATTAATGCTACAATTGGTAATATCGGCAATATCTTTAAAACTCATATCAGCAAAATGACGCAATACAATTACCTCACGTTGCTCTTCTGGTAACATGTTTAACATTTTTCTTACTCTATCGTGGCTTTGGCTAGCCATTAGTTTAGTTTCTGCACTTTCTTCAACTACATTAATTACTTCAAAAATATCACGATCGTCGCTGGTTTTAATTGCAGGAGAACGTTTTACTTTTCTAAAATAATCTACACATAAGTTATGGCTAATACGTAAAGCCCAAGGCAAAAATTTACCTTCTTCTGTGTAATTGTTTTTTCTTAAAGTATCAATTACTTTAATAAAAACATCTTGAAATAAATCTTCGGCTAAATACTTGTCTTTAACAAGAAATAAAATTGAAGAGAAGATTTTGTCCTTGTAACGATTTACTAAAATCTCAAGGGCAGTTGAGTCACCTTCTTGGAAGGCACGGATAAGTTGCGTGTCAGACGCAGTTGTTAACGTTTTCATAGACATTTAAGTTTTTTTGTCTGTTTTAAAATAATAGGATAGGTGGATTATAAGACTAAGTACGAAAACAGAATACATTTAGTTTTTCTGTGTTTGTAAATAAATCTGGTATAAAGGTAGGAATGTATTTTATATTTCCAAATTTTGGAACAATTATTTTTAAAATATTTTTTCTGAAACCCTTTACAGTAAAGGGTTTCAGGGGTTTATACGATGCTCCTTAGTGTTTTTACTATGCCCCAAATAGGTAATTTTCTATAAAATGGATTATTTGTAAAATTTTAAAATTCTAGACTTTAAAAGTTATTTCTATCAATATTTAAAACTATCAGCAACATTTTATGTTTACTTTGTTTACGTATGGCAACAGCATCTAAAAAGACATTATCAAGCAAAGCACCAATATCTAGTACCAGTGATATTTATATACAAGGTGCAAGAACCCACAACTTAAAAAATGTTTCAATTTATTTTCCAAGAAATAAGTTTATTGTAGTTACTGGAGTAAGTGGTAGTGGTAAATCATCGTTAACCATTGATACTTTATTTGCAGAAGGACAAAGACGTTATGCTGAAAGTTTAAGTTCCTATGCTAGGCAGTTTATGGCTCGTATGGTAAAACCAGATGTAGATTTTATTAAAGGCCTTTGTCCGGCAATTGCTATTGAACAAAAAGTAATTACTCGTACTCCAAGAAGTACAGTTGGTAGCATGACGGAAATGTATGATTATTTAAGATTGTTGTTTGCAAGAGTGGGCAAAACAATTTCTCCTATTAGTGGTAAAGAAGTAAAAAAAGATGATGTTGCCGATGTGTTGAATCGTATTCAACAATTAAAACAAGGTAGTAAAGTATTTATCATTGTTCCGTTTAAGCAACATGCAAAAAGAGCAATAAAAGAAGAACTAAATATTTTAATACAAAAAGGGTTTAGTAGAATTTATTTAAGAAAGATGAAAGATGACAGTACTCAAATGCCAGAACTTCTAAGAATTGAAGAATTGCTGGAAAAAGAAGAAGCTGCATTGGTTAAACTGCTATCAAATATCAAACGTCAACTGTCAACTTTTGTGTTAGTCGATCGTATTGTTACAAAAGATTTTGACGAAGATGATATGCATAGAATGAGTGATTCTATTGGAACTGCTTTTTATGAAGGTGAGGGAGAAATGTATATTGAAATTGATGGAGAAATAGTTGAACACTTTAGCAATAAGTTTGAATTGGATGGAATTGTTTTTGAAGAACCTGTTCCAAACTTATTTTCATTCAACAATCCCTTTGGTGCTTGCCCAACTTGCGAAGGCTTTAGCCAGGTTTTAGGAATAGATGAAGACTTGGTAATTCCAGATAAACGATTGAGTGTTTATGAGGGTGCAGTTGCTCCATGGAAAGGAGAAAAGATGAGTATGTGGAAAGAAATGTTTATGAAGAATGCCAAAGATTTTCCGATACATAAACCTATTGCAGATTTAACACCAACACAATACGAACAATTGTGGAAAGGCACAAGCAGTGGAAACGGAATTGATGATTTTTTTAAAGAAGTAGAAGCCAATTTATACAAAGTTCAATACAGGGTTTTATTAAGTAGATATAGAGGAAGAACCAATTGCCCAGATTGTAAAGGGTATCGTTTGCGTAAAGAAGCGTTGTATGTAAAAGTGGCCAATCAACACATTGGTCAGTTATGCGAAATGCAAACCAAAGATTTAAAAGTTTGGTTTGATCATTTAACCTTGACGGAACACGATGAACAAGTTGCAAAAAGAATTTTAATTGAATTAAATCAACGACTTAAAACGTTGATAGATGTTGGACTGGGTTATTTAACCCTAAACCGTTTGGCCAATAGTTTAAGTGGTGGCGAAAGTCAAAGAATACAATTAACACGAAGTTTAGGATCTAACCTTACCAACTCCTTATATATATTAGATGAGCCAAGTATTGGTTTGCATAGTAGAGACACAGAAAAATTAATTGGTGTTTTAAAATCGTTAAGAGATTTAGGCAACACTGTTGTTGTGGTAGAGCATGATGAAATGATGATGAAAGAAGCAGATCATATTATAGATATGGGTCCACTAGCATCACACTTAGGAGGAGAAGTAGTAGCTGCAGGAAATTATCAAGAGTTAATCAATCATCCAAAAAGTTTAACTGGCAAATATCTAAGTGGAGAATATAAAATTGAGGTTCCCAAACAACTTCGTAAATGGAACAATAGCA
>JAGOUF010000407.1 GCA_018061385.1 Chitinophagaceae bacterium
ACAATGTAATCGTCTGCACCAAAATTAAATGCGGCAACTTTATCTTTAATTTGATCTAAAGCCGTAAGCATAATAATGGGAACATCTTTATTGGTATGCCTAAAAATTTTACACAATTCAATGCCACTTTTATGTGGCAAATTAATGTCTAACAAAAGTAAATTGTAAGAATTTTGTTTAAACAATTTTTCAGCCATTAATCCATCCACTGCTAAATCAACCTCATAACCTTGCTTAATTAATTGCTGCTGAATTACAATACCCAACTTAACTTCATCTTCAGCTAAAAGAATTCTGTAAATATTTTGCATTATTTTTATTCAAATTTTCAATCCAAATTAATGAAAAAAATTATTGTTTTATGGTTTCTTTTTGTAGCAATGATTTGTAAAGCTCAAAAGCTAGAAACTACGTTTGAAAAATCGAAAGGAAAAGAAACTACCACTTACTTTAATTGCATTGAATTTTATCAGCAATTGGCTGCTTCTTTTAAAAATATTCATATTCAAAAAATGGGATTAACCGATGCTGGTTATCCTTTGCATTTAGTGTTGGTGAGTAGCAACAACAATTTCAATCCCAACAATTGGCACAAAGCAGAAAAAGTAGTTGTACTAATTAACAATGGCATACATCCTGGAGAACCTGATGGTATTGATGCTACAATGATGTTGGTTAGAGATATTGCTACAAAGAAAATTGTATTGCCCAACAATGTTGTTTTAGGTATTATTCCAATTTATAATATTGGAGGAAGTTTAAATAGAAATACAAGCTCTCGTGTGAACCAAGATGGACCAATTAGTTATGGCTTTAGGGGCAATGCCCAGAACTTAGATTTGAATAGAGACTTCATAAAATGCGATAGCAAAAATGCCACTTCTTTCGCTGAAATTTTTCATTTTTTAAACCCCGATATTTTTATAGACAATCATGTAAGCGATGGTGCAGATTATCAACATACCATGACGCTACTCACCACCCAACAAAATAAATTAGGCGGTGCAATAGGCAACTTTTTACACAATAGTTTTGAGCCAGCATTGTATAAAAGTATGAAAGCTAAAAACTGGCCAATGTGCCCATATGTAAATTTTGAAACTGCAAATCCTGATAAAGGTTGGGAAGCTTTTTACGATGGGCCACGTTATAGCAGTGGCTATGCTGCATTGTTTGCAACAATGGCATTTGTGCCAGAAACACATATGCTTAAACCGTTTGAACAAAGAACTAAAACTACTTATGCTCTTATGCAAACCATGATAGAGCAAGCATCTATTTGGGCTACTCAAATTAAACAAGCAAGAACCGAAAGTTTAAAGAACATTCAACAACAAAAAAACTTTGCTTTAAGTTGGAAAGCTGATACTACAAAGTTTGATACCATTGAGTTTTTAGGCTACGAAAGTGCCTATAAAAAAAGTGATGTAACGGGTAAGGATAGATTGTTTTACAACCATGAAAAACCCTTTACAAAAAAGGTAAAATTTTACAATTATTTTGTTGGAGAAAAAACAATTGAAATTCCGAAAGCGTACATCATTCCGAAAGGTTGGCACAAAGTAATTGACTTGTTAAAGCTGAATAACGTAAAAATGTTCTCACTACAAAAAGATACTACAATTTTTGTAACAGCTTATAAAATTGAAGATTATAAATCAATCAATCGTCCATACGAAAACCACTTTAAACACCTCACCGTAAAGCTTAAAGAGGTTGAACAACAAATCCATTTCTTAAAAGGTGATATAGTTGTTTACACCAATCAAACTGCCAATCGATTTTTAGTTGAAACTTTAGAACCAGAAGCAGATGATAGTTATTTTAAATGGAATTTTTTTGATGCTATTCTACAACAAAAAGAAGGTTATAGCGATTATAGATGGGAAGATGTTGCTGCAAAATATTTAGCTGAAAATCCAACTTTAAAAACAACATTAGAAGAGAAGAAAAAAACAGATACCGCTTTTGCAAACAATCCAGCAGCTCAATTAAATTTTGTGTACAAAAATTCACCACATTATGAAGCTGCACATTTACGATACCCAATTTATAAATTGAAGAACTAATTGTTCATTGCTTTTTCTCTATCAATTTTTGCAAATAAATATCTACCTAAAAACAAACAAATTAATAATACAACAACACTCATATAACCTAGCCAATTGTAGTGTTCAATTTTACCTGTAGTAGATTTTGTAACTATGAATCCTGCTACTAATGACGCAATACCTGTACCAAATTGTTGAACACTGCTATTAAAGCTCATAAAGCTACCTCGATGTTCTGATTGTACTACATTACTTACCATTGCTTGTGCAGTAACTCCACGCCCAGTTGCCAATACAAACCAAACTCCAAACATGGTTAACATTAACCACAAGGCAATTGCTGGCACATGTGTTACACCAATAACAAATGGTAAACTAAGAACAATGCAAATACTAAATATTTTCAGTTTGCCAAACTTATCGCTCAATCTTCCTAAAATATTGGCAGCAAAAAAAGATGCAATTCCACCCACTAAATAAATCAAAGGTGTTTGTTGTTTGGTGTATCCATTGTTAAATTCCATATATGGATTAATGAAAGGAATAATTAAAAAATGTCCCATCATCACCAATCCACTAAACAATAAAGCCAACAATAAATTTTTATTTCCAGTAATAATATGTAAGGCTTCGAATGGAGATTTTTTCTCGGCTCTATTCAATAAATGTTGATCCATTGAAGGAATGTACTTCACCAACAATGGTACCAAAACAATTCCTAAAATTCCTACCAATAAAAATGGAGCATGCCAACTAATAATGTTTGCTAAGTACAAAGAAAATGGCACACCAAAAGTACTTGCAATAGCAAAAGCACTCATCACACTACCCATTGCTTTCCCCCTTCTTTCATAACTAAAAACATCAGAGATTATTGACAGAACTTGAGCTCCAATTAAACCACCAAATAAACCAGCAACAATTCTTGCAACAATTAATAAATGAAAACTTGGAGCTATGCCACATGCAATTGTGCCTATTAGAAAACCGATGTAACCAAAAAGCAATACTTTTTTTCTATCAAAACCATCTACAAAAAAGGCTGCATAAAAACCAGAAATGGCTGCACTAAAGGTATATGCACTAACTAAAAAACTAAACTGTTGGGTATTT
>JAGOUF010000408.1 GCA_018061385.1 Chitinophagaceae bacterium
ACTTTAGATATGACAGGCACTGTAAACATTGGCAACCAAAATGTTCCCGTACCAACGGGTTATAGCGTAATCAGTAATCCATATCCATCTACAGTAAATATTGGCCAACGATTGTTTAACACAGCCAATATTGGTACACAGTATTGGGTATGGGATGCAAATGCTGGACCAATAGCAGGAGCCTATGTTACAAAAATTATTACCAACAGTTCATATAATTTAGCAATGAACGGAGCGTTTGTTGTAGAACCAATCTCAGCAACAACCATCAATTTTGTTGAAGCAGATAAAACAACTACAGTTAGCGACAATTTATTTAGAACTAGTAATTTATCAGGATTGTTGCAGTTACAAGTGTTGTACAATAACTACCCTGCCGATAATGTATATGTACGTTTCAATAACAGTGCATCGGATAATAAAGAGTCGTTAGACGGCGGAAAACTAACCAATCCAGAAGTAAACTTATATGCTCTAAGTGCCGATAATTTTAAGCTAAGTTTAGACACCAGAGTTTATAGCAACAATAAAGTAATACCATTGGGCTTTACAGCTACAGCAGCCAATACCTTTACTATAAAAGTAGCCGATTTAGGTATTGCAGAAGAAGTGTATTTGAAAGATAAATTGTTGAATATTGAAACCAAACTAGATGCCACAACAGCTTATACATTTAGTGCAGATCCTGCCAGTGCAACTACAGTAGGCGACAATCGTTTTGAGTTGGTGTTTAGAACAAGTGGAGCCTTACCAACTTCGTTTGTGAACATAGTAGCCCAGCAAAAAGGTGCAGCTATTGAAGTAAGTTTTAATACAGCTAATGAAACCAATATGCAAAGCTATGAGATAGAAGAAAGCAATGATGGAAGTACATTCACCAAAGGCACCAGTATTAAAGCCAACAATACCGCAACAGCTAACTACAGTTGGTTAGATGTAAGTGTAAACAATGGCAACAATTACTACCGAGTAAAAGCTATTGAGAAGAATGGTACAATCAAATATAGCCAAGTAGTAAGGGTGAACATAGGTAAGCAAGGAGCTGAGTTTACCGTATATCCAAACCCAGTAAAAGGTCGAACAATCAATTTGCAATTGACTGATATAGAAAAAGGTATTTATACTGTAAAAGTGGTAAACAACTTAGGACAAGAAATAGCAGCAAAATTAGTTAACCACAATGGCGGTAGTTCAACACAAACAATTGGTATAGGAATAGCCCCAAGTGGTACCTATAGTTTGGTAATAACCAAAGGAACAACAACAATAGTAACAAAAACAGTGATAGTAGAATAAGACCCCTATCCCCTAAAGGGGGGATAAGAAAAGTTTAGGAGTTCAATAATTATTTAAACTATTGAACTTCTAAACTTCTTAAACTATCTAGACTATATAACTGGAAACTATACAACTAAATAACTACTCATATGAAACTCAACATAAAAACCATAGCAACGCTTTGCTTCATCGCAGCTTTAATCATACCAAGTTTAACCCATGCTCAACCAGTCTTTGATGATGATGTAAATGATGTACCAATAGATGGAGGTTTAAGTTTACTCATAGCCGCAGGTATTGGTTATGGTGCTAAGAAAATGAGGGATAAAAGAAATAAAGACAATTGAGTAATACTTAAAAATTATATAGCAATGTAAAACTCAGCTATGCTGTATTTTGAATAAGCTAAAACTGTTTGCTGAACTTTAGATAATTTGGGGGAATTATTTAAAGCGACGCAAAGTGGATACGTGTATAAACTATGGTAAACCTTACCATAGTTTTTTTGTTTATTTGCTAAAAATATAATTATGGCAACAGGTCTTTTGCATTTACACAACTTATTGCGTTGGATAATTTTAATATTATTATTCGTAGCAATTTATCAAGCATTTACAAAAAATAAAGGTGTTCAAAAAATTAGTCTATTCTTATTAATTTCAGCACATATTACTTTGTTGTTGGGCTTGTACCAGTATTTTTTTGGAGAAAAGGGAATAGCGTTGTTCAAGGCTTATGGCAGTGAGGTTATGAAAAATCCATCATTGCGTTTTTGGGCTGTTGAACATATTACAGGAATGATCATTGCCATAGTTTTAATTACAATAGCCAGAGGAAAAGCAAAAACAGAAAACTACAATGCGTTGAAATGGTTGTATTTGGTGGCTTTAATTATAATTTTAGCAGTAGTGCCTTGGCCATTTAGAGCAGGAATTGGTCGCCCATGGTTCCCAGGAATGGGTTAAGGTTTTTGATATTTTAAAGGTTTCAGTAATGAAGCCTTTTTTGTTACTTTGCAAGATGAAAAAACAATTATGGATAACTGTTGTATTACTAAGCTTTAGTCTAGCATTGATAATTGCTTGTAACAATACAATGGAAACCACAAAGGCAACAATAATAGAAAGAAAATGCAATAGAGATTCGTTGCTTACAATAACGTATCAATATTCTGTAAAAGGTAAACAATACATTGATAGTATAGAATTGGGCAATAAAATTATTCAGAAAGATACACTTTCATTATTTTTTTCTGAACAAAATCCCCAAAAACATACTTTACAAATGCCTTAATTGTAACAATTTCATGTTTTTTTGATAAAATATGAAAGAAGTTCAAAAAAAATGTTTTCAAAATTTTGTTGATATTAGTTTTCCATTACCTTTGCCATCCCGAAAAACGGGGTATGTTCTTTACAAGTATTGGTTTAAGCCGAGGTAGCTCAGTTGGTAGAGCAGCTGATTTGTAATCAGCAGGTCGTGGGTTCGACTCCCTTCCTCGGCTCTGTTATTTTGGGTAGATGGCCGAGTGGTTAAAGGCGACAGACTGTAAATCTGTTCTCTCACGAGTACGTAGGTTCGAACCCTACTCTGCCCACTGTTCTTTGAATTCCAAATGTTTACATTTGGAATTAATGCGGAAGTAGCTCATTTGGTAGAGCGGTAGCCTTCCAAGCTTCAGGTGGCCAGTTCGAGCCTGGTCTTCCGCTCAGAACTATTTTAGTTTGTGGTAAATTTGCCACAAACTAAAATAGTACTACTTTCTGAGTAAGCCGTTGTAGCTCAGGGGTAGAGCACTTCCTTGGTAGGGAAGAGGTCGTGAGTTCGATTCTCACTAACGGCTCTAGAGTATTAGAAATTAAATTTCTAATT
>JAGOUF010000024.1 GCA_018061385.1 Chitinophagaceae bacterium
CGATACAGACAATAACCTTGTTATTGTAATTGCACTAAATGCTTTTCTATTTGTTATACTCAACTTTTTAAGATTGTTTTTTGCAGTTTCTTACGATACTCAAGTTATTGCCGAAGAACAATTTCAACAGCAAATTTTACATTGGTTTGTTTTACATGCCAACACAAGTAGCTTTTGGCATAAACCATGGACCGTTTTGTTGTACATGTTTACCAACTACAGCACTTGGATGTTGTTGAGCAATGTTTTATGGATTTGGGCTTTTGGGTATATTTTGCAAGACTTATCTGGCAACAGAAAACTATTGCCCTTGTATTTATATGGTGGTTTTTTTGGTGCACTCGTTTATTTGCTTTCTGCCAATACTTTACCTTATTTACAAACTACAGTAACCAATGGAGGTTTTATGATTGGTGGAGGTGCAGCTGTAATGGCAATTGCTGTTGCAACAACAACCTTAGCTCCAGATTATAGAATTTTTCCTTTAATTAGTGGGGGAATTCCTTTGTGGGTATTAACTGTAGTTTTTGTAGCCATAGATTTTGGTAGCATGGCTGGCACAACAGGCAGCACAGCATTTGCACATTTGGCTGGTGCATTGGTAGGCTTTTTGTATATTAAACAATTGAACAAAGGCAAAGATTTAGGCAATTGGATGTATCAATTAACCGAATGGGTCAACAATTTATTTAATCCAGAGAAAAAGTATAAAAGCAGCAAACAACAACATTTTTATAAAGTTGAAAAACAACCTTTTGAAATAAAGCCTAATTTAACTCAGCAAAAGTTAGATGCCATCTTAGATAAAATAAACCAAAAGGGTTACGATTTGCTTACTGCCGATGAAAAAGATTTTTTAAAAAGAGCAAGTAAAGAAGAATTGTAAAGCATGTTAAGCAATTTAAAAAAAAGTATAGGTACAGTTTTTTTTGTACTTGGTTGTGTGTACAGTTTACTGTATTTAGTTGGGTGTTTAACGCCTTATATAACCCCAAGTAGTTGGAGTTATATTACTTTTTTTGCACTGGGGTTTCCTTTTTTATTGTTGGGCATGTTGTTGTGGCTTATTGTTACAATTATTTTTTATAGAAAACGTAGTTGGATTTTTTTATTGGTTTTTTTAGCAGGATTTAAAAACATTCAAAGTACCATTGGTTTTCATTTTTCTACAAATTTTGTACAGCAAAAACAACCCAACTCAATTCGTGTATTAAATTGGAATGTTCAAGATTTTATTGATAGCCAAATTTATACAGATACGCCAGGCAACAAAAGAAGAGACATAATGGCTTTCATACAAAAAATGGATGCAGATATTGTTTGTTTACAAGATTTTACAGAAAGAATTAGTCCATCCTTTAGAAGTTGTGTTGTGGATGTTTCCAATACTTGCAATTATAAAAATCATTTCTTTTCTAAAGATATGATTACCATTTATGGCCCCATAACCACACAATATGGTACAGCCATTTTTTCGAAATATCCAATTATAGATTCGGGCCGAACAGCTTACAAAAATTCGCCCAGATCAGAATCTTTAGCGTTTGTTGATGTACTTAAAGGGCAAGACACTATTAGAGTTTTTACAACGCATTTACAATCTATGTTCATTAAACTAGAAATAACCAATGAGGTTTTAGCAGATTCTTCCTTAAACGAAGAGCTAGATTTTTTAAAAAATAATCCAAAAGCATATCAACGCATTAAACGTTATGATTGGGTACATGCACAACAAGCAATACTGGTAAAAAATCAACTCAATCAATCGCCTTATCCATTTATTTTTTGTGCCGATTTAAACAGTGTTCCTACAAGCTACACTTATCATCACATTAAAAAAAACCTACAAGATGCATTTGTTAGCAAGGGTGTTGCTTTAAGCAATACTTACGATGGTTATTCTCCCACACTTCGTATAGATGTAATTTTGATGAGCCCACATTTTAAAACAGAACAATATTATTCTCCTCGTATTTATGCCTCTGATCATTTTCCGGTTGTTGCAGATTTGCAATTAGTACATTAGCATTTTTAATTTACTTTTATAGCATGGCCAAACCCCTAAGCTTACAACTTGTAAAATGGATATTTCTAATATTCACTATTGTGGTTGTGGTTATCTATTTATTGGGTTGTATAGCTCCTTTTGCCAATACCCATACATTTTGGTGGTTGGGTTTTGTAAGTTTAGCTTTCCCGTATGTTGGTACAACTTTATTGTTGCTTTGTATTTTTTGGTTTATTGCAAAGCCAAAGTTTGCTTGGTTATCTATTTTAGTATTGCTTGTTGGTTATGCACCTTTCTCAAAAATTATGGGGGTTAAATGGAGCAATGAATTTGGTATACATAAATCAACTTCTACCTTAAGGGTTGTTAGTTGGAATGTTCAAAGTTTTAATGGTTTATCTAACAATAAAGAAGCTAAAAAATTAGCAAAAACAGAAATAGAACATTCTATATTTAAGTACAATCCCGATGTGCTTTGTTTGCAAGAGTTTAATACATCTACCATAAAAGGAGATGCTGCCGATAATATTACATTGTTCTCAAAACAATATCCTTATCATTTTTTTTCGGCCGATTATCAACGTAAAAATGGAACTTATCAAAGTGGTTGTATCATTTTTTCAAAATATCCGTTTACATCAACTCAAAAAATAAATTACCCTGTTGCCGAAAGTTTAATTTATGCCGATATTGTGAAAGGAAAAGATACCATTAGAATATACACTACCCATTTACAATCTTTTAAATTTGGTAAAGAAGAGTACAATGAAATTGATAATTTAAGTGCTAAAGACGCAAGAGCATTGTCATCGATGAGTTTTATTCGGAAAATGAAATTAGCGTTTAAAAGAAGGTCATTACAAGCCAATTTGGTGAAGCAAGAACTTGCTAAAACAAACTATCCATCAATTATTTGTGCCGATTTTAATGATGTACCCAACAGTTATACTTATCAAACAATTAGAAGCAATTGGCAAGATGCATTTTTAAACAAACAATTTGGCATTGGAAGAACCTATGTTTCGTTGGCTCCTACTTTACGAATAGATTATATTTTATGCAACAACAATTTTACGATTGAGCAGTTTGATATAATTGATGAAAACCTTAGCGATCACTTAATGCTACTTGCCGATGTTAAATTGAAACAATAAACTAATTGTTTTTTTGAGGAGCAATTAATTCAAACGAAGGAATTTTTACAATGAAGTTTTGTAAAGTATTTTGGTTAATGAGTTCATAATGCCCCTGCATTGTGCCCATTTCTGTTCTTAAATTACAACCACTAACATATTGAAATTGTTGACCAGGTTTTAATACTGGTTGTACACCTACAACACCTTCTCCTTCTACTTCTCTATGCTCTCCATTGCTATCAAAAATAAACCAATGGCGTTTCAGTAATTGAACTGTAAAGTTGTTGTGGTTTTCTATGGTAACTCTATAAGCAAACATAAACTCATGGTTCAGCGGATTGCTATAATCTTGCTGATAAAAAGTTTCAACATTCACCTCTACACCTTCAGATATTTTTGATGCCATAGTATGTATGCTTTTGGTAAAGTTAAGAGTTTGATAATAAGAAAATATTACTTAAAATATAAATTTTAATTGCTTTGTTTACACATAACAAAAGCCGTTGAAAACAGTTCCAACGGCTTCGTTTTTTCAACCTAAACTAAACTACGGTTATTAAAAATTATTGTCCAATTCCGCCACCACCACTTTGTACACGTTTACTCTCATCCTCAGCACCTGTGGCTCTTTGACGTGCACTTTTTACTGTTAATTTTCCAAAACGATAAGAGAAATTAATTTTAAACTGACGGCTTTCCCAGTTGCCACTTGCAGTTAATAACTGACCAGCAAAATTGCTTGTTCCACTCCAACGCATTGTATAAAAAATATCACTTACCGAAAGTTTCAAATTCCCCTTCCCCTTTAAAATTTGTTTTTGTAAACCAGCATCTACACTACCCATTGATTTACTTTTAAACGTTCCTTGCCAAATACTTGGAGAGTTATACCAACCACTAATTTCACCTGTATAGCCTTTGCCCAATTTAAAACTGTGTTGCATATAAATATTAAATGCTGCAGCATCTAAATCAATTGTTCTGCCAGCACCAAAATTTGCTTTGTAACGACTATAATTCATATTCATATTGGCAAATACACTGTACCATTTATATTGAAAAGGGTAACTAATGTTTACACTCACAATATCTTGTGTAGCTAAGTTTTTCTTGGTAATAAAACTTTTGCTTTTTTCTGCAGTATCAATTAATTGTGTAAATACATCTTTTACATGGCTATAATTTAATGTAGTTGTTAATGTGTATTTATAGCTATGTGTTAAATTAAAACTATTGGTGTACTGTGGTATTAACTGAGTATTCCCTTTTTGAAAAGTATATTCATCTAACTTAAATTCAAAGGGGTTTAAATCTTGATAAGCAGGTCTATCAATTCTTCTACTATAACTTAAACTCCACTGGCTCATTGGGTTTTTATTAAACGTAATTGCAGCACTAGGAAATAAATCTGTATAGTTTCTGTTGAATGTACTATCGTAGTTTGCATAACCACTGCCATTTTGTTTAAACCCTGTAGATGTACCTGTTGCATTGGTATTTTCTATACGTACACCCACTTGTATATTAATGCCTTTGTATTGACGATTATAATTTACATAACCTGCATTAATATTTTCTTTATAATTAAAATTATTGCTACGCAATGTGTCCAATACTTTAGTAGAAGTAAACACATTAAAACGTTCAAAATTGTTGGTGGTTTCTACCAAGCTAAATTTTCCTCCAATTCCCAATTTCCCTTTTGCAAATGGTTGCTCATAATCTGTTTTAAATGTTGCAATATCAATTTTGCTTGGAGCAATCATGTTATATACTCTACGTTCTAATTCATTGCTTCCACTAAAATTGTAATAGTAGTTAGGTTGTAGTTGATTGTTGTTAAGTCTATAACTACCATAATCTGCATCCATATTTAGCTCTCTACCAGCAGTATCAGCATGGCGATAGTTGATGTTTACGTTGGTATTATTTCTATTCCCATTGCTGCTATTATCGGCAATTAATAATCTATAACCCGTATTGGTAGGCATATAGGTAATTGGTGTATTGCTATAATTGCTCATTGAGTTGTTGTTAAAATTACCCGAAACAATTACACCAATGGTATTGTATTTATTGATGAAATAATCTAAACCAGCTTTAAAATTGTTAGACGTATTTTTTTGAGTCATTGTACCTTTTTGATCGAACAATGTATCTAACTGCTGGCGATATAGGTTCATATTATTCTCATTGGTACTATTGTTAAAGCTATAATTACCAAATAAGTTTACATTATTGTTGCGATGATTTAAGTTTAAGCCTGCATTGTATTTACCATAAATACCAATTCCATAACCAGCATTTACACTACCATTTGTGCCATATGCTTTATTCTTTTTCAACTTAATGTTTATAATACCAGCATTACCAGCTGCATCATATTTTGCAGAAGGGTTGGTAATTAATTCTATCGATTCTATTTGATTGGAATTTAATGAACGTAAAAAATCGGCTAAATCTTTTCCTGATAAAGGCGACGGCTTTCCGTCAATATAAATTTGAACACCGTTTTTTCCACTTAAGCTAATGTTGTCATCTCTATCTACAGTAACACCAGGCGATTTTCTAAGCAATTCAAATGCATCGCTGCCTTGTGCATTTATACTACCTTCAATATTTACAATGGTTTTATCGGCTTTTACTTCAATCATTGGTTTTTTACTTGTAACCGTTACGCCTTCTAACTGTTTTACAGCTTTTTGTAAACTAAATGCAGGCACTATAAAGTCAATTGTACCCAATTCAAATACTGCACTTGTTTGCTTTTGATAGCCAACTGCAACAACGCTAACAAAATATTTTCCTGCTGAAATGTTGTTGTAAATAAAATTGCCTTCCTTATCGGTTACAGAAAGTTTTACAATTGCACTGTCTTTTGCTTGTTGTAATGTAATAGACGCAGATGCTATAGCTTTTCCTTTTTCGTCTTTTACAAAACCAGAAATACGTTGGGCATGTACAAAAGCGGTTAAAAACATGCAGCCAATAAGGGTTAAAATTTTGCTCATAAAATTAATATTGTGCAATATTGGTACTAAATGTTTATAGAATATTACACAAAAATTATAATTACTGACAAGTGGAATATTGATAATGTGAACGGTAAACCAAAAACCTTAAAGCAGCTAAAAAAACAATTGTACTTTTACAGCATGAACAATACCGCAGCCTCTTTTATTGCAAAAAGCACTATTAAAGCAGCCGATTTAGAACATCGTAGAAAAATTAATTTTAACATTGGTAAATACAATGCAGTTGTGCCAATTGGCAAACAACAATTTAGCAATGTACTGAATGCTAAAGAGCAAGCTAAAAACATTAAATGGGATGCCATTGAACACTTAGATACTTATTTAGAAGAATTTGAAAAAAAAATTACTGCTCGTGGAGCAAAAGTAATTTGGGCAGAGGATGCACAACAAGCATTGGATGCTATAGGAAATATTTGTGATGAAAAAAATTGCAAAGTATTGGTAAAAAGTAAAAGTATGGTTACAGAAGAAATTCATTTAAACCAATACTTAGAGCAAAAAGGAATTGAAAGTGTTGAAACAGATTTGGGTGAATATATACAACAGTTAGATGGAGAACCGCCTTACCATATTGTTACACCTGCTATGCACAAAAGCAAAGAAGATGTAGCAAAACTATTTGCAGATAAATTGGGTGTACCAAGTGGTTTAACACCTGAAGAGTTGACGCAAGTGGCCAGACAAATATTAAGAGAAAAATATGTACAAGCAGAAATTGGAGTTACTGGCGGAAATTTTATTGTTGCCGATGTGGGTGGAATTGCCATTACAGAAAATGAAGGCAATGCTCGTTTAAGTTGTAGTATGCCAAAAACACATATTGTTGTTGTGGGTATAGAAAAAGTATTGCCATCCATTAACGATTTACAATTGTTTTGGCCACTCTTAAGTACGTTTGGCACAGGGCAAAAAATTACTGTTTACAATACTGTGGTTACTGGCCCAAAACAAGCCAATGAAAATGATGGCCCAGAAGAAATGTATGTAATTTTATTAGACAATGGTCGTACCAACTTATTAGAAAATCCAACTGCAAGAGAAGCATTGTACTGCATTCGTTGTGGTGCTTGTTTAAATGCTTGTCCTGTTTATAAAAACATTGGTGGCCATAGCTACGAAACAACATATAGTGGCCCAATTGGTAAAGTAATTACTCCACATTTACAAGGTTTAGATGAATATAAACATTTGAGTTATGCATCCTCTTTATGTGGTGCATGTACTGAAGTTTGTCCAGTAAAAATTAATTTACATGAATTGTTGTTAGACAATAGACATGAAGCTGTTTTGCATGGCAACAGTACAATGGCAGAACGTATTGCTTGGAAAGCTTGGAAAAAAGCTAGCCTCAACAGAAAAACAATGAACATGGGAAATGGCAAACTAAAAAATTGGGTAGTAAACAAAGTGTTTAAAGGTTGGACTGCACACAGAGGCGATTTAGATTTTAGTGAAAAAACATTTAACCAAATGTGGCAAGACTTTAGAACCGACTTGTAGTTTCCTTAATTGAACAATTGCATTATAAAAATAAGATTGAAATATTGTTACTCTATTCTCATACCATTACCACTAGGCTACAATACATAGCTACAACAATTTTTCCATCAATTGAGTGTACCAACAATGCAACAAAATTCGAGCAATTTAATGGTGCAAAAATTAATTATTCTGCTACAAAAATTTCAGAGCATGAATGTTGGATTAGCCCACATACATTGCTATTTGAAACGAATATTAAAGAACAACAAATAGAATTTTTTATCTGGAAAGAACTACCTACTTTTTTTAAAACAGAGGGTACAATTCCTTTCGATTTTTTAGCTGCTGCTTTTTATTTACTTACTCGATACGAAGAATATTTCCCACACGAAAAAGATGAATACAATCGCTATGCTCATACCAATAGCATTGCTTACAAAAATAATTTTTTGCATTTGCCTTTAATTAATTTATGGGTCGAAAAGATTAAAGATCGGTTTCCTCAATTAAATATTGAACCATCCCCCTTTAAGTTCATTCCTTCGTACGATATTGATATTGCTTATGCTTACAACAATCAACCAATTGTAAAAAATGTGGCTGGTTTTTTTAAAAATATTTTACAAGGTAAATTAGATATTGCTCAAGAAAGGTTGAGTGTTTTAGGCAATTCAAAACCCGATCCATTTGATGTTTATGATTGGTTACAGCAATTGCATTCTACAAAAAACGAATCTGCTGTTTACTTTTTTTTAGTGGCAGATAAAAGAAGTGAATACGATAAAAACATTTCACCTAAACAAAAATCTATTCAGCAATTAATACAAAAGATAGCTACAAATAATTTGGTAGGTGTACATCCGTCATGGCTAAGCAATACCAATACAAATTGGCTATTCAACGAAGTAAAAACAATCACTCAAATTACGCAACAAACTTGTTTGCATAGTAGACAACATTATATTCAATTTAGTGTACCTACTACTTATAATAATTTAATAAACGCAGGAATTACCAACGATTATTCTATGGGTTATGGTAGTATCAATGGTTTTAGGGCATCTTATACTTTACCATTTACTTGGTACAATTTACAAGAAGATTGTATTACCAACTTAACCATTCACCCTTTTTGTTACATGGATGCCAACGCAATTTTTGAGGAAAAACTTAGTCCACAACAAGCGTTACAACAATTACAGCAGTATTACAATATAGTGAAACAAGTAGATGGAAGTTTTTACATGATTCACCACAATCATTTTTTAGCCATGCAACCACAATGGCAGGTTTGGAGAGATGTATATGAGAATTTTTTACATCAAAATAAATTGTAAACTCAATTGTAAATAGTAAACCTATAAGGTCTTAAAGATCTTATAGGTTTTATAACTATGTTTCTTTATAAAAAAGCAGCTTCTTAGTTTATGCAAAATAATATCTTCGCCACATGTATAGTTTAGTAAGAAATCTGCTATTTAATTTCTCTCCAGAAAGTGTGCATTACTTTAGTATGAATTGTTTAAAAACGGCCTGTTCAATTCCGTTTATTCAACATCAAATACAACAACAATTTACGCCACAAAGCCCTCATTTAGCAAAGGATGTTTTTGGATTACATTTTAAAAATCCTGTTGGACTTGGTGCAGGTTTCGATAAAAATGCTTTGTATTTAAATGAAGTACAAAACTTGGGTTTTGGCTTTGTAGAAATTGGTACAGTAACGCCTTTGGCTCAAGCAGGAAACGACAAGCCAAGATTGTTTCGTTTGCCAAAAGACAAAGCTTTAATTAATAGAATGGGTTTTAATAATGATGGTGTTCAAATAGTAAAAAATAGATTGGCTGCATGGAAAAATAGTACAACAAATAATCAGTTAATTGTTGGTGGAAACATTGGAAAAAATAAAATAACAGCCAATGAAGATGCTTGGAAAGATTATGAAATTTGCTTTAAAGAATTGTTTGATGTTGCCGATTATTTTGTAGTAAATGTAAGCAGCCCAAATACACCAGGCCTAAGAGAGCTACAAGAAAAAGATGCTTTATTAAAAATTTTAGGGCATCTTCAAAACATCAATCAAGGTAAAAAAAGTCCCAAACCATTGTTACTAAAAATAGCTCCTGATTTAACTCAAGAACAATTGGATGATATTGTTGCTCTAAGTTTTGAAGTACAACTAAGTGGTTTGGTTGCTACCAATACAACCATTAGTAGAACCAATTTACAAACAGCACAATCAACTGTAAATGCAATTGGTGCAGGTGGTTTAAGTGGAAAACCTGTAACTCAAAGAAGTACAGAAGTGGTTGATTATTTAAGTAAACAAACACAAAATAAAATACCCATTATTGCTAGTGGTGGAATTTTTACTGCCAACGATGCTAAAGAAAAAATACAAGCTGGTGCAAGCCTTATACAAGTATGGACTGGCTTTGTATACGAAGGGCCAAGTATTGTAAAAAATATTTGTACCGCATTATAATAAAGTCTCTTTAGAAAATTATTTCCATAAAAAAGCTGCTAATAAAACTTAGCAGCTTTTTTATTATTGGAAATATTTTTTACTGAATACTAATAGGAATGGTTTGTATCATATCGCTAGCTATAACTTTTAAATAAACAATTCCTCTACTTGTTGTATTAGGAATAACCAACGAAAGAGTATTATTACCAAGTGTAATACTTGCATTTTGAACTTGTAATATTTTTCCAGTTGAACTGAATAAAACTAAGTTTACAGTAGCATTTTTATTACTTACAATTTCTGTTTTTACGGTAGAGCCTACTGTTAAGTATGTAGGGAAAACTCTTTTTACAAATAATGAATTGGCTTTTAGTTTAACATCAATCACTTTTGAATATTTCAATGTGCCATCTTTATCTACCATCTTCAATCTATAAAAAATAGAGCGTTCGTAATACGATGGTTTCGAATCGGTAAAGCTGTAAGACTGTGAACTTGATGTATTACCAGCTGCTGCAATTTTCGCAATTGAATAAAAAATTTGGCCGTTATCGCTTTTTTCAACTTCAAAATAATTACTATTAATTTCTGTACTAGTTTTCCAATTTATTAATACATCCTTTCCATTTACTTTGGCAATAAGTTCTGCCAATTCAATTGGCAAAGCAACAACCTTAGTACTAGAATAAATATAATCGCCTTGATTACCATTTGCATTATTTGCAGCATTACCAACAAAATAAAAAGTTACAGGTTGGTTAGCTGTTGCAGGTGCTGTCCATGTTAAATTGGTATATGTATAACTTGCTTGAGTTGATGTTACTACAGCTCCGTTATGGCTCAACTCGTCTGAATTATTTGCTGCATTGGCATTTGTACTGCTAAATGTTCCTATGGCGTTATTTCCTGTAGTTGCAGAAGCAATTGAAAACCCCCAACGACTTCTATTTGCAGATGCATGAGAAATAGTTAATGTAAAAGGATAGGCTTGATTAGGAACATAATTTGAATTGGGTAATCCAGATACAGATACACTTCCTCCAGCTGTATTTAGTGCAAAACTACTGTGACATTGTACACAATAATCTCCCGATGCTCCCGTATAACCAGTAGGTGGTTGAGAGCTAAATTTTGTACTTTTTACATTTGATAGTAAAAGAGTAACAAACGAAAGTAAAATAAGTGAAGTAGAGATTTTTTTCATAAATAATTTTTTTAGGTGATTTATTTTACAAGTATTTCTAAAATATAATGCTGTAATATATTCTTTTTAACAATATATTACGAAAAATTGCTGCTTTTAGAGAAAAAAATGAAGCTTATTTTAAGCATTATTTAATAATACTTATACTACCTGTAAAAGGAGCTTTATAAAAAGTATCGTTTAGTTTTAGTATGTAATAATATGTACCAATAGGTAATGGTTTGTTATTAAAAGTACCATCCCAAGGTGTTAAGTAACCCTTAGAAGTAAAAATATTTCTTCCTCCTCTATCAAAAACATCTAGTGTGCAGTTGGGAAATGCAACCAATGCTGGGATTGTCCAAGTGTCGTTTATCCCATCTCCATTTGGAGAAAATACAT
>JAGOUF010000409.1 GCA_018061385.1 Chitinophagaceae bacterium
TTCAATGTAAAAACAGGAAGATGTGAAGTGTGTGAAGGTGGTGGAATGAAAGTTATTGAAATGAATTTTTTACCCGATGTATATGTACATTGTGAAAAGTGCAATGGCAAACGCTATAATAGAGAAACATTAGAAATACGATATAAAGGAAAATCCATTAGCGATGTATTGGATATGACGGTTGATGAAGCTTGCGAATTTTTTAATGCAGTGCCATGGATGTTTAGAAAAATTAAGGTTTTGCAAGATGTTGGTTTGGGCTACATCACTTTGGGTCAAAGTGCTGTAACTCTTAGTGGTGGTGAAGCTCAACGTGTTAAGCTAAGTACAGAATTGGGTAAAAAAGATACCGGAAAAACCTTTTATATTTTAGATGAGCCAACAACAGGCTTGCATTTTCAAGACATCAAATTGTTGATAGATGTAGTGAATAAATTGGTAGACAGAGGTAACTCAGTTTTAATTATTGAACACAATTTAGATGTAGTGAAAATGGCCGATCACATTATAGATTTGGGTCCAGAAGGTGGCGATGGTGGTGGACAAATTTTATTTGAAGGCACACCCGAAGAAATGATAAAAATAAAAAATAGCCATACGGCTAAATTTTTAAAAACTGAAATGGAATAAGGTTGGACTTTAATTCAATACAATTTTATGAATCTTATAATTTTTTAAACCTTTTCAATACTCCCAAGTCAATAGCCCTTAGTTAAGTTGATTACAATTTTTATCATAATCAGCTTAAAATTTTTATCGCTGTATTTTAAGTTACTCCATACTTTAATTTTTTGTATGAGAAAATATCTAACATTAATTGCCATTTTAGTAACCATTGTTACTGTATTTGTACAATGCACTAAAAACTCAACCAATGCAACTGTTAATTATCCTGCAATAGAAGCTGCTTTTGGTGCAAATATTAATCCTGCCAATTGGGCCAATTATGCAGCACAGTTGAAGCCTGCATACATTACAAAAGAAAATGCAAATGGCATTGCATTAAACAATGCAAAAGCTAGTTTGGGTAGAGTGTTGTTTTACGATAAAAATTTAAGTGTAGATAATACCATTTCTTGCGGTAGTTGCCATAAACAAACATTTGCTTTTGGCGATACAGCATTAACAAGTAAGGGAGTTTTAGGAGGAAGAACAGCAAGACATTCTATGCGTTTGGTAAATGTAAGATTTGCAATTGAGCCAAAGTTTTTTTGGGATGAAAGAGCTGCAACTTTAGAGCAACAAACTACTATGCCAATTCAAGATCATGCCGAAATGGGTTTTAGTGGCCAAACTGGTAGAGGCAATTTAAGTACACTGCTTTCTAAATTACAAGGTATTAATTATTACAATGAACTGTTTAATATAATATATGGTAATGCAACGGTTACTGAAGCTAAGTTGCAAGAATGTTTATCAAATTTTGTGAGAAGCATTCAATCTTTTGATAGCAAATTTGATGTTGGCAGATCTCAAGTAAACAACATCAATGTTAACTTTTCTAATTTTTCTACCATAGAAAATAATGGAAAAAATTTGTTTTTGAGCAATGCAAATTTTGATGCAAATGGAGTAAGAACAACCGGAGGTGTAGGTTGCAACCAATGCCACAATGCACCAGAATTTGATATTGACCCTAACAGCAAAAACAATGGTATTATAGGTAAATTAAATGCCACAGGTTTTGATTTGGGTATTACACGTTCACCATCGTTAAGAGATTTAGTGAACAACAATGGGTTGCTCAATGGCCCATTAATGCATACAGGAATTATCACATCTGTTCAAGCTGCAATTGGTCATTACAATACAATTATCGCAGCCCCCAACAACAACAATTTAGATGGTAGATTAAAACCCAATGGCTTTGGCCAACAACTTAATTTAAACGCTCAAGAAATGGGAGCTTTAACTGCATTTTTACAAACCTTGTCTGGCAACAATATTTACACAGATACAAAGTGGAGCAATCCATTTAAATAGTTAGCTGTTTAAACTTTAGGTTGATTTGAATTTTAAAAAGTTGACTCTTATAATACTGTTTAATGGCAGCAGGATTAACGCCAACTACCACGCTGAAGCCTTTGTGTGTTTGCTTTGTGGCGTAGTAGTGGCAACAAGCCTGAACTGTTGTTTACATAAGTTATACTGCTTACTGCCCCAAAAATTTCTTTTTTATTTAGCAAGGTTTTATGAATTGATTTGCTGCTATGTTGTTGAATAGATTTATTTTCATTGCAATTAATTGAGTTTAAAAAATTACAATATATGTCTTTAGCAAAAATTATTTGGGTAGATGATGAAATGGAAAGCTTACAAAGTCAAAAAATATTTTTAGAAAATAAAGGATATGATGTTACTACTTTTAGCAATGGTTTTGATGCAATAGAATATGCAAAAGAAAATATTATTGATGTGGTGTTGTTAGATGAAAGTATGCCAGGTATTAGTGGGTTGGAAACATTGGCAAAGATGAAAGAAATTAATCAGCAATTGCCCATTGTAATGATTACCAAAAATGAAACAGAGAGTTTAATGGATGAAGCAATTGGTAGCCAAATTGCCGATTATTTATTGAAGCCTGTAAACCCAAATCAGGTGTTATTGAGTTTAAAAAAAATTATAGACAATAAAAGGTTGGTTGCCGAAAAAACAACTAGCAGCTATCAACAGCAATTTAGAGATTTGTTTATGGCATTGAGCGATAATCCTGACTACAATCAATGGATGGATATTTATAAAAAATTGGTGTATTGGGAATTGGAAATGGAGAAAAGCGATAGCCCCGAAATGCAAGAAGTTTTTGCTGCTCAAAAAGCAGAAGCCAATACAGAATTTTTTAAATTTGTGAGTAAGAATTATGCAAAATGGATGGATCCAAAAACTGATGAAGCTCCGATAATGAGCCACAATTTATTTCAGTTTAAAGTGTTGCCACATGTAGAAAAAGGCATACCTACTTTTTTTATTTTAATAGATAATTTACGCTACGATCAATGGAAAACCATACAACCAATTTTTGCAGAAAGTTTTAGAATTTTAGAAGAAGAAACTTTTTATTCAATATTGCCAACAGCAACACAATACAGTAGAAATGCCATTTTTAGTGGATTATTACCCATTGATATTGAAAAACAATTTC
>JAGOUF010000410.1 GCA_018061385.1 Chitinophagaceae bacterium
TGTATGGTGGCGGACAAGGGCCAATTCAATTAAACAATGGCAACGATATTAATTGGAGTTTTAGAGTTGGCATTAGCGATTTAATGGAAGATGTAAAGTTTATTGGCGGCTTACGCTTTGGTCAAAATTTAGCAGATAAAGATGCCTTATTTTCATTTCAAAATTTGCGTAAACGTATAGATTGGGGTGTAACTTATTATAGAAGTACCATCAGCAATTTTTTTCCTGCAGGTGGATATGAAAATAAATTGTTCACCAATTTGTATCAAGGAAATGTGACTTATCCGTTTGATGAAACTAAAAGTTTAAGAGCAACAATTGGTTATAGAACAGATAGAGGCGTTTTAAAATCGGCCGATTTAATTTCATTAGATGTTCCAGATACATTAACTAAATATGTTTTATCTCGTTTAGAATATGTGTACGACAATACATTGAACCCAGCACAAAATATTTGGAAAGGATTACGCTACAAATTTTATATGGATTTTAATTTACCCATGAGCAATGGCGTAAGCAAAAAATTCAATTTTAATTTTGGATTTGATGCAAGAAAGTATACCGAAATTTATAGAAACTTTATTTGGGCTGTTAGAGCAGCAGGAGATTTTAGTTGGGGCGAACAAAAAATTGTGTACTTCTTAGGTGGTGTTGATGGTTGGGTTGGGCCTAAATTTAATAGTGTAAATACGCCAGCACAAGATCAATCCTATGCTTTTCAAAGCTTGGCAGTTAATATGAGAGGGTTTAATCAAAATGTAGCCAACGGTAACAATTGTTTTGTATTCAATAGTGAGTTGAGATTTCCTGTTTTTGCAACATTGCTTAATCGTCCAATTAACAATGCTTTTTTACGCAATTTTCAGCTAGTACAATTTATAGATTTAGGCACAGCCTGGAATGGAAAATTTAATGGCATTGAACGTCCGTCAACCATTTATCAAGACCCAGGAAATCCTGTAAGTGTTCGTTTAAAAGCTGGAGGAATTGGTCCATTTGTTGGTGGTTATGGTTTTGGTGCAAGAAGTACTTTATTGGGCTATTTTATGAAAGCCGATTTTGCTTGGGAAATGAATGGCATATTTAAAGGCAAACCAGTTTTTTACTTTGCACTTGGGTTAGATTTTTAAAATAAGAGATTATACAAATTAATTTTTATTAGCCGTAACCCAATATTGTTACGGCTAATTTAATTTTTGAAACAACTGAAATGAGTTATTTAAAATATTCGGCAAATCAGCTATTTACTGGAACAGAATTATTGGATAACAATGCTGTACTTATTACAACAAATGATGGAACAATTGAAGGCATTGTTTCAATAGAAGATGCTGGAGAAAATGTTCAAATATTCGATGGCATTGTATCTCCTGGTTTTGTAAATGCACATTGCCATACAGAATTAAGTCATTTAAAAGATTGCATTCCTACAAAAACAGGACTTACTAATTTTGTTTTAGAAATAGTACAACAAAGAAATGCAAGCAACGAAGTAATTGCACAAGCTGTACAAAATGCAGAAAACGAAATGCTACAAAATGGCATTGTTGCAGTTGGAGATATTTGTAACAATACACATAGTTTGTTGCAAAAAAAGCAAAGCAAATTGCAGTGGTACAACTTTATTGAAGCAGCAGGTTGGTTGCCACAAGTTGCACAAAGTAGGTTTGAGGTAATGCAAGAAGTTGCTGAACAATTTGCAAAACTGCCCTATCAATATGCCATTGTACCACATGCACCTTATTCGGTTTCAAACGAATTGTGGCAATTAATGAGTCATAATTTTTTGCACAAAACAATTAGTATACACAATCAAGAAACCTTAGCAGAAGATGAATTATTTATGAAGGGTACAGGTGGTTTTATAGATATGTACACAAAGATGAGAATTGAACACTCAACATTTAAACCTACCAAAGAATCTAGCTTTAAAACTTGTTTGCCTAAGTTAAAAAATGCAAAACAATTGTTGTTTGTACACAACACATTTACACAGCAAGAAGATGTAGATTTTTTAATAGATGCAAATCTTCAAACAGCAGCCTTTTTTTGCCTTTGTGTAAATGCCAATTTATATATTGAAAATACATTGCCCAATATAGAATTGCTGAGAAAACATAAACTAAATATTACGTTAGGAACAGATAGTTTAGCTAGCAATCATGCTTTAAATATGTTAGATGAAATACATAGCATTCAGCAACATTTACCACAAATTCCATTGGCTGAAATTTTGCAATGGGCAACATTAAATGGTGCAAAAGCACTGCAAATGGATAATACATTGGGCAGCTTTGAAAAAGGTAAAAAGCCTGGTGTTGCACTTATTCAAAATAAGCAAGCCAAGCGGTTGATTTGATTTCTCTGAAAGCCAATATAGATAAATGTTTCAACAAAAAATAATTGGATTCATTTAATCGGCCAACTCAAGTATTTTATCAAAATTGGGTTCTTTAATTACATAATCTGCAATTAAATCTAACATCGAATAAGTAGAGCAAAAAGATACACCAATTCCTGATTTTTTAATACCACAAACATCATTTTCTCCATCGCCAATAACAACTGTATTTTTCAAATCAACATCATACTTTTTGCATACACTTATAATGGCATTCAATTTACAATAATCGTGTTTGCATTGGCTATCTTCATTGGCTAAAAAGAACGAAGGAATTTTTACTTCGCCAGTTGCAATACTTTTCGAAAATTCTAACTCGTTACCCAAACTAAAATCGAAACCAAATTTGTTTTTAAAATGATTGGTAACGCAATCGTAACTATCAGAAATAATTCCAACAATATAACCTCGTTCTTTTAAAACTTTAATTGTGTTTTCAATATTGCTACTTAAAGGAATACTATCTGCAACTTCAAGTATTTGGGCAATACTTTTTCCTTTTAATAATTGTGCAATTTGTTTGGTACGTATAAAAGCATTGTGTTGTGCTGTTGCAATATCTATGAGTTCATTTTTAAAATCGAAATGTTTAGCAGCTGTTTGAATAAAGCTTGCATGAATTATCGTATTATCCATATCAAACACAGCAATTTTTTAAGCGATGCTAAACTTTCTTGAATTGCAAATTGCATTTGTTCTCTAATTACTTGAATGTTTTCAAAGG
>JAGOUF010000025.1 GCA_018061385.1 Chitinophagaceae bacterium
GAATAAAAATACTGCTACTTAAACTATACGCCACACAGGTTAATAAAACCAATAAAAAAAAAGTAGCCCACATATTGCCTTTTAACGGTGGCAACAATTTATTTTGATGCAAGAAATACCGCAAAATATGTGTAAAAATTAAGCCAAGAGAAATAAAAAGGAGTATTCGTTTCCAAAAAATTGCACTTACATTTTTCTCAAACCAATAGGCAAAGAACAACATGGTGAGTGCATAGAAAAACCATCCTCCAAACTGACAAAGCCAATATTTCGTCTGAGTATTCTTCATATCATGTAAAATTATTCAACAAACACACTACAAAATGTTTAGTATATGATTAGTGGTAAATTGGTTGGGTATTTGGTACAATAACAAGAATTTAATGCTAAACAATCCCCATTTTTAATTGTTAGGTGAATAAATATGGGCTTTTAGCACATCTAATATACTATTTTTACAAAATAAAACTATTGTGAATGGAGATAACTCCGGGAAAATTGCTTCAAGCAATTAACAACCCTACCGATTTAAAAAAGCATAGCAAAGAGCAATTACACCAAATTTGCGACGAACTGCGTCAATATATTATTGATGTTGTAAGTGTTCATGGTGGACATTTTGCTGCAAGTTTAGGCGTAGTTGAGTTGAGTGTAGCTTTACATTATGTGTACAATACGCCATACGACCAACTAGTTTGGGATGTAGGCCATCAAGCATATGGACATAAAATTTTAACGGGTAGAAGAGACAATTTTGCTACCAATAGAAAGTATAAAGGCTTAAGTGGCTTTCCGAAAAGAAGCGAAAGTGAGTACGATACTTTTGGTGTTGGACACTCATCTACTTCAATTTCTGCTGCATTGGGTATGGCAATGGCTGCAAAGTATAAAGGTGAAAACAGAAAAAGTGTTGCAGTAATTGGCGATGGAAGTATGACTGCAGGAATGGCTTTTGAAGCAATGAACCATGCAGGCGTTGCAGACGCTGACATGTTGGTAATATTGAACGACAATGGCATTGGCATTGACCCAAATGTGGGTGCATTGAAAGAATATTTAACAGATATAACTACAAGTCCAACGTACAATAAAGTAAGAGACGATGTTTGGAAATTGATGGGGAAATTACCTGTTGGAAAATCTTTTACTAGAGAAATGGCCAGCAAATTAGAAGCTAGCGTAAAAGGAATGGTAAGCAAAAGCAGCAATTTATTTGAAGCGTTAAACTTTAGATATTTTGGCCCTATTGATGGTCACAATATTACCAAGTTGGTTGAAACTTTAAAAGATTTAAAAAATATCCCTGGACCTAAATTATTGCACATTGTAACTGTAAAAGGGAAGGGTTATGCACTGGCAGAAAAAGACCAAACCAAATGGCATGCTCCAGGTTTGTTTGATAAAGTAACAGGAGAAATTTATAAGAAAATACCAACTGCACCGCAGGCTCCAAAATATCAAGATGTGTTTGGACATACCGTAATTGAGTTGGCAGAAATGAACGATAAAATAATGGCTGTTACTCCAGCTATGCCAAGTGGAAGTTCTCTAAAGTATATGATGGAAAAAATGCCCAACAGAGCTTTTGATGTTGGCATTTGTGAGCAACATGCTGCAACATTGAGTGCAGGTTTGGCCACACAAGGCATGAGGGTTTTTTGCAATATTTATTCATCGTTTATGCAACGTGCCTACGACCAAGTAGTGCATGATATTGCCATACAAAAATTACCAGTAACACTTTGTTTAGATAGAGCAGGATTGGTAGGTGATGATGGTCCAACACATCATGGATGTTACGATATTCCTTATTTCCGTTGTATTCCAAATATGATTATCTCTGCTCCTATGAATGAACAGGAATTGAGAAACTTAATGTACACTTCTCAACTAGAGTCTACACAATATCCTTTTGTAATTCGTTACCCTAGAGGTGAAGGTGTACTACCAGAATGGAAAACACCTTTTGAAGAAATCAAAATTGGTACAGGACGTAAGTTAAAGAACGGAAAAGATGTAGCCATTTTATCATTAGGCCATACAGGTAATTTTGTGCAAGCTGCACTAAGAGAATTAAAAACTTTAGGGCTTGATCCTGCACATTACGACATGCGTTTTGTTAAACCAATTGATGAAGTTTTATTGCATGAAGTATTGAACGAATACGATAAAATTATTACGATAGAAGATGGAACGATTGTAGGTGGTTTTGGAAGTGCTGTTTTAGAATTTATGGCAGCCAATAATTATACTGCACAAGTAAAAATGTTGGGCATTCCAGATAGATTGATTGAACATGGCACACCTAAAGAATTACATAGAGAATGTGGTTATGATACAGATGGAATTGTTGAAACTGTACAACTGATGTTAAAAGATAAAATTTATACCGCTACCATTGCTGGATAAATAATCAAAAAGCTGCATTTTGAATGCAGCTTTTTTTATGTGCATTTTATATGGAAAATCCTAAACCCTGCATCAAACCCTTTATGAAAAGATGGGCATTCATTGTTCTAATTCTGCTAAGCATTATTTGCTTAACATATTTTTATTATACAAAAACAAAGCCTTTGCAATCTCCGATAACTAATAAAGTTGTCAAGAAAGAAAATCAACAAATTATTCAAGCAAAAATTCTTCAAGCAAAAAAGTATATAACCCAAAATAATCTGAGCAACCAATACTGCTTTTTAATTAACATGCAATTACCTAGCAATAAAAATAGAATGTATGTAGTGAATTTAAAAAATGATAGCATTGTTGCAAAAGGCTTGGTTGCACATGGAAGTTGCAATACTACATTTTTAAAAAATGCTCAATTTTCTAATACGCCAGATTGTGGATGCAGTTCTTTGGGTAAATATAAAGTTGGTTACAAATACAAGGGCCAATTTGGTGAAGCTTTTAAACTCTATGGACTAGACAGCAGCAACAGCAATGCTTTTAAGCGATACATTGTTTTACACTCTTACGAATGTGTACCAACTGCCGAGCAAGATTATCCTATTTGCAATAGTTTAGGTTGCCCAATGGTTGCACCATTATTTTTACAAACACTGCAACAGTATATTCAAATTTCTAACAAACCCATATTGCTTTGGATATTTTAAACCCGAAATAAATACCCTAGTTCGGGTATTGTATTGTACTAAATAAGTTATTTACTTTATGCTCTAAAAACCATTCAAATGAAAAGAATAAAATTTGGTTTAGCCATTGTAGCCATTTGCTTTGCTTCTGTACAAGTTCAAGCACAAGTAAAAGTAAAATCGGCACCCAAGAAAATCTATTTAAGTTGTAATACCGAAGACCCAATGCCCAGTATTGCAATTGATACAACAAAAACAAATAGAGGCATGGCCGATAATAATTTTCTTTGGGATAATGGAAAAGTATTGGTAGTAAAACTATTAAGCGGTAGTAAAACATTAAAAGATAAAGTAAAAAAATATGCTAGTGAGTGGGAAAAATATGCCAACATAAAATTCAAATTTGTAGAAACAGGAGATGCACAAATTAGAGTGTATTTAGGCGATAAGCAAGGCGATTTTGGTCATGTAACAATGGGTTTAGGTATTAGATGCTTGGAGAGAAGTGCTTCTGATTTTACCATGCATTTTGACACGACTGATTTAACAGAAGAAGCTAGTTTAAAAGGTACGGTACTGCATGAATTTGGTCATGCATTGGGTTTAATGCACGAACATTTTTATCCAAAGTCTGCCATACAATGGGACTCAGCGGCTGTGTATACAAGAAAAAGAATGTCTGGTTGGAGCAAAGCCATGACGGATGCTCAAATCTTTAGAAAATTCAACTCATCCTACACCAATGGAACGCAGTATGATCCAAAATCTATTATGCACTATCCTGTTTCTCCGTGGGAAACAAAAAACAGATATTCTGTTGGTCACAATACAGAATTATCGGAAGGCGATAAAGCTTTAATTGCTGCATTATATCCAAAAGGAGTTCGCAAACACGAAGTACCAAGAGTTACCATTACCAATGTTGGTACAACCTTAGCTGAAAGCAATGCTGCAAGAGGTGGCCTATGTGTGTATCCTTCATTTACAATAAGCTGTGCAGGTAAATCTGCATCTGTAAATTACGAAGCTTACTTATTAAATGAAGATGATGAATTTTTAGCTTCTTCCAGTAAATTTTATAGCATCAATGGTGCTGCAGGCACTGCAAAACAAATTGTTTTACCAATTGGTAAAACCTATACTTTGAATAAAGTAAAAAAGAATTTTGAAATATTTATTCCGTTTGAAGAACTACCAAGAAATGCTTTAAATAAAAAGATAAAAGTATTTTTTAGAGTTGTTTTAGTAACCGATGAAGAACAAAAACAATTGAATACTTACAACGTAAGCAATATGGTTACTGTGGCTAAAGAAATTCAATAAACACAATATATTACACAAGAAAAAGGAGCATTATTTAATTGCTCCTTTTTTAAAAATATAAATTACTTATCTTACTATCTATAACCCTTTAATTATGAAGAAAAATAAATACATTCTACTTATTGCAATAGTATGTTTAACAACAATGCAATTGCAAGCACAGAATAAAGCTAAATCTAAAACTCCTGCATTTAAAAACCCAAATCGTTTTTGTAGCACCATTCAACCAGAAAGAAAAAGTATGCCATTGGATACCACTATTTCTAGAGCAATGGCAGACAACTATTATTTATGGGACAATGGAAAAACCTTAACTGTAAAATTTATTGGTCAAGGCGGTTCAACTAAACTTAGAGAAAAAATAAAAGTAGCCGCAAAAGAATGGGAAAAATATGCTAACCTAACATTTGATTTTATTGAATCGGGAGAAGCAAATATTAGAGTATTGTTAACAGACCAAGGAGGATGCAATTCTGTTGTAGGTACAAATGCATTATCAAAAGAATCTGATGAAAAAACAATGAATATTGATACAAATTTTTTTCACCAAAATAAAATTTGTTATGATAGATATTTAAATCAAACAATTCAACATGAGTTTGGCCATGCAATTGGTTTATTGCATGAACATTCTTACAAAGGAAAAATTCAATGGAATAAGGAAACTGTTTATAAAGATGCTTGGGATAAAGCCAAGTGGGATAAAAACATGGTAGATTTTCAAATTTTTATGCAATACGAAAGTTTGTATACCAATGGTTTTAGTTACGATCCATTGTCAATCATGCATTATGGTTATCCTGCAAAGTGGACAGCCAACAATGTTGAGATAAAATCTAATTTTACTATTTCAGAAATGGATAAAGCAACTGTGAAATTGTTGTACCCGAAAACAGAAGCTAGATTAAATGAATTTCCAAGATTTATTGTAACCAATTTTAAACCCACAAAAGTTGTTAAGAATGTTGAAAGAAAAGGTTTATTAATTTACCCTTCATTTAATTTATCAACTGCAGGAAGAGTAGGAACAATTGTGTTGGTTGCATATTTATTAGATGAAGCTGGCAATGTAGTTGCTAAGAAAAATGACCCAGACAAAGCCGTTTGTGGAATCTTATCAGGAAAGTTACAACCAGGGTTAAAAGCGTCTATTAATAAGGTGAAACAAGAGTATGAAATTTATATTCCGTTCTCCGATTTTCCTACTAACCAACAACAATACAATATTTCTTTTAGAGTTTATTTAATTGATGAAGAAAAAAATGAACGGAAATATTTAGCTGGAGATTTCATTTCCCAAAATCAAATTAAGCAATAAATATTTGCGACTTTTATAAAAAATGCACTCTTTTAAAAGAGTGCATTTTTTATAGTTAATTTACAATTGAAGTAAAATCAAGTTCTACTTTTTCAATGTAAAACTTGTAGTAACAATTCCGATTTCACCCAACTGTACATTCCCAGCTCTAGTTTGCGTTGTTTTATCTTTTGGAAACAAATCATCCATCATTTTTTCAAAAGGTTTTGCAACTCCACCCCTTACTCTAGTTTGCTCAAAAGATGGACGCAAGTCTATTGGCTGCTTGCTTACGATAACTTTAATAAACTCCTTTCCGGTTAAGCTTGTATAATCTGTTCCCATTGGAATACTTATAATTTGACCTTTTCTAACTGAATAATCTGCAGCAAATTTTAAAGTATCTGGTATCAATACTTTCACATCATTGTCTGGCAATAAATCTAAAATTGTATAATACAATTCACCATCATAATTGCTAGTTATTATTAAACTAAAATCATCATTGGGATACATAATTATTTCGTTACCATTTTGTACCCTATCTTTTGGTTTTATTTCTGCTTTTACAAATGGTGCCAATATTCCTCCATCTTCCATTTTTCTTAAATAACGAATTCGCATTCCTTTTTGAATATCGTTTAATAAAGTTTGCATGGCATCAACAGAAAGAGTATCGCCTTTAGGTACATTAATTGCATAACGAACACTATCATTTTTTTCAATTAAATAAATAGAATCTGTATTGCCATTGCTATTGATGGTGATGGTATAATCTGGATTATCGTTTTTTGATAAAAAAGATTGAGGTTCTAAAAAATTCAACAACTGTTTTTCTAATGCTGTTGCATTTGTTTTATTTTGAATAATGTAAGATGTTGCAAGAGTGCCATAACTTAATCCATCAATTTTTACTTCATATTGTTTTTGCTTGACTAATTTTTTGCTGGCAACACATTTACTTTGAAAACTATTTACTTCTTGTACAACAGCATTGGCAAAATCATTATTTGTGCCTAACTCAAATACTTTTAAAGTAGTACCAATATGAATGTTGTGAAATAAACCTCGATTTATAAAAAATGTGGTGTCGTTAAAGCCATTGTCTTTGTTGTTTAACAACATATCGGCAGTAATAATTTCTTTTATAGGTATATATTGATTGCTAAAAACTTTTAATGCTCCATTGCCTTCAAACATAGGAATTTGGCTAGGTTCATCGGCTTGTATAATTGCTTTTATTTTTTGAAATAAACTATTGTAATTAACATTGTTTGGCAAGGTTGTTATTGCTTTTGCAAATGCATACGATAATGACCCAACTCCTCTTCCACTTTCATCTTTGGTTTCCCTGTTTACTTGATTGGGGCTGCTACCACTAAATACTACTAATGAGCCCATTGTGTTGCTATTCAAATTGTCTAACAATCCAACTTCTGGTTGTTTGGCTAAATCAATAATCACATTGGGTTTGTAATTGTTTTGCTGTAGAGGAAAAGGATCACCACGTACAACACCTGCACTTCTTGTTGCTGTACCACTATGGCAGGCATCAATTACTACTACAACACTTCCTTCAATACCCACTTTATTTCTAATGGTCAATAATTTTTCGGCCAATAAATCGTCTCTAAAATGTTTCTCTCCTTTATAATCAACATTGTCCCATTTTCCTTTTGCATCATAAGGTATCAATGCTTCATCATACCCATCCGCTTCATCTAAAATGCCATCTTTAGCATCATCTTGAATTTGTTGCCCATGACCCGAAAAATGAAAGTAAACAATATCTCCTTTTGAAGCTTTTGCAGCTAAATTGTCTAAAGCTTTAACCATACCAGCTTTCGTAGCTTGCTCGTCTCGTAAAGTATCAATGTTATTAAATGCAAAACCATTTTTTTGAAGTGCTTCACGTACGTAAAACAAATCTCTATCAGAATTTAATTTTCGCCAATCTCGTTGATTGGGATCATACTTTGCAACAGCAACTATTAAAGCAATTTTCTTTTGAGCAAATAAAGCGTTTGTGTACATAAGCATACACAATAAAGCAAAGAAAAAAGTTTTCATATACAACTATTTTAAGGTACACTTCAAATATAAAAAATATAGTACAGAAAAGCTTTAGTTTACAGCAACAGAATTTACTTAGCTTTTGCTTTTAACATGTTGTTTTGTATCAATTGATTGTTTTTAAACATCAACAACTCCGCTTGCAAATTTTTTAATTGCAATTCAGATGGTGTTGCGAAACAGTTTTCTAAATTGGGTTTGCCAGCATTTACCCAAGCGGTGTACCAAAAATCTGCTATAGTTTGGCTTGTGGTAATCAATCGTTCATTAATGGTATTTTTCAACACTACATTGTATGCTTTAGCAAATGCAGTGCTGTATTGCTTTGTTTCTTTTCCATTGCGTATTTGTGTACGAAATTTAGTGGCATCATTCATTGTTGCAGATACTTTTTTCTCTTGCTCTAAAACATTGTTCACCATTGCATAAGAAGTACGAACAGTTTTCCAAATGGTAGCTTCTACATTTGAAATATAGGTGGCTTTATGGGTTGTTGACAAATTAAATTGATTGATTTCAATTTCGGGGATTGTTGTTTCCCAAAGTGCATGCAACCCCTTTTGATTGGTTAATTGTCCATCATAATTTTCTGTTGTATGTAAAGGCACATGAGCATCGCCAATGTAATGACCCAAGTCGTTGGCATAAAATAGAATGCTATCTTTTTTACATTGTTTAAATGCATTGGTTAATTTATTTTGCATATCTACAACTACAAAAGGCACATAACCATATTTATACAATGTATCGGCTGTATACTTTTTTACTGCTTTTTGCCATGTTGTTGGCATTTTATTTTGTGCATTTTCACCATAATATTCAAAGTCTATAAAATGCTTTGCACCTTCTGTAGAGTCGAAACGTTTACGCTTATCTGGCCTTGCAGATTGATTGACCAAGTAATCCATATTGGCATAAAAAAAATTTTGCAATGGTGTAGGTAATTGATAAACTGCTAACTGATGAACTGTTTTATGTACCAAATAACCCCAACTACACAAAAACAATACGCAAACAATTAGTACATTGCACAACAAAAATTTATAAAATGTTTTCATTTTATGAATGGCTATTTAAGCAATTGTAATGTTTTTGTACAAGTTGCTACCAATAGTGCAAGTGTAATTAAATATTTTACCAAAAGAAAATAATTAGTATGAGCAACATGTTAGAACTGCAAAATTTGCAAAAGTTTTTTGCCACTCAAAAGGCAGTTGATGATATTAGTTTTAATTTAGAAAAGGGTAGCATATTTGGTTTACTAGGCCCCAACGGTGCTGGTAAAACCACTTTAATTAGAATGATTACAGGCATTTTTTATCCAGATAATGGAAAAATTATTTTTGATGGTAAACCTTTTGATGCCATTAACGATGCTGTAAAAATTGGTTACATGCCAGAAGAACGTGGCTTGTACAAAAAAATGAAAATTGGCGAACAAGCCTTGTATTTAGCACAGCTAAAAGGTTTGAGCAAAGCCGAAGCCATGGAAAAAATAAAATGGTGGTTTAAGCGATTGGAAATGGAAAGTTGGTGGAATAAAAAAGTGGAAGATTTAAGTAAAGGCATGAGCCAAAAATTACAGTTTGTAATTACTGTTTTACACGAGCCCAAACTAATTATTTTAGATGAACCATTTAGTGGATTGGACCCTGTAAATGCTGGCTTAATTAAAGATGAAATTTATGGTTTAGCACAACGTGGTAGCACCATTATTTTTAGTACGCACCGTATGGAGCAAGTTGAAGAAATTTGTAACCATATTGTTTTAGTTAACTTAGGTAAGAAAATTTTAGATGGAACTGTACAAGATGTAAAACAACAGTTTAAAGAAAATAAATTTAGCCTTAAACTACACCAAACACCTGCAAATATTGAAAGCAATGCTTTTACAATAACTGCACAAAAAGACAATGCCTTAACTGTAAAAATTAATACAGGATTTACCAGCAACGATGTGTTGCAGCATTTCATTAATCAACAAGTTGCGGTAGAATCTTTTAATGAAATATTGCCAAGTTTAAACGAAATATTTATTGGTTTAGTAGAAGGTACAAAAGCAAAAACTAGAGCATTTCAAACAGTTGAATAGAATACCAATTGTACAAGAATACCCTGCTAAAGCAGGATTTGCAACAAGGCAACTAAAGCTGAATTATAACACAAAGCTGGGTTCAAAAAAAGTATTACAACAACTAACAACATTTTTTATGAATAAGATTTTATTAATTGCTAGAAGAGAATTTTTAAGCAGGGTTCAAAAGAAAACTTTTTTACTTACTACCATTGGACTGCCTTTATTGATTTTTGTTTTTTATGCACTGATTATTTATTTCTCGGTAAAAGCTACAGATAATTTTACAATTGCTGTTGCCGATGAAGCCAATGTATTTGATGGCAAATTAGAAAACAAAGACAACGAAATTATTTTTAAATTTCTAACTGGCGAAACTGTTGAATCACTCAACAAAAAAGTAACCGAAAAAAAAATCGATGCTTTTGTTTTTGTACCCAAAACTTTCAACATTAAAACCACACAAGATTCGCTACAAATTGTATCTGGCAAAAGCATTGGTATAATGACGAGAGAAAAAATTCAGCGAAGAATTAAAAATGCGATTGAAGAAAAGAAATTGTTGGCAAGCAGTGGTTTAACAAAAGCTCAATTAGATAGTTTACAAAAAACAAATGAGGTAACTTTTGCATCTACCGAAGGCAAGCAAGATAGTGATACCAAAGCTGGCATTAGTTATGGCGTTGGTTTTATTTCAGGTTTTTTAATTTACATTATTCTCTTTATTTATGGTAGTATGGTGATGAGGGGTGTTATGGAAGAAAAAACAAATCGTATTGCAGAAGTAATTGTAAGTAGTGTAAAACCTTTTCAATTAATGATGGGAAAAATTACAGGAATTGGTACAGTTGGTTTGGTACAATTTATTATTTGGATTATTTTAATGATAGGCGTTCAATTTTTATTGCCATTAATTTTTCCTGAAATGATGGGGCAAATGCAAAATGGTGCCATACAACCTGGTATGGCAGGTGGCATGGGTGCTGGCAATGCTGTACAACAAAGTCGAGCTTTGGAGGGCATTATGGCTGGTATTAGTCAAATTAATTGGCCCCTAATTTTAGGTTGTTTTATTTTCTATTTCTTAGGTGGTTATTTTTTATATTCTTCTCTATTTGCAGCTGTTGGAAGTACCGTAAATGAAGACCCTCAAGATGCTCAAAGTTTAATGTTGCCTATTACAATGCCTATTATTTTTGCAATGGTTATTATGACGAAAGCTGTGAACGATCCCAATAGTGGCATTGCAGTTTTTGGAAGTATTTTTCCTTTAACCTCTCCTATTGTAATGATGGCAAGAGTTGCACATGGCATACCAGATGGTGTAACAGTTTTTCAATTAATTGCTAGTATGGTTTGTTTGGTTCTTGGATTTTTAGGAACAACTTGGATGGCAGGAAAGATTTACAGAACTGGCATATTGATGTACGGCAAAAAAGCAACTTGGAAAACCATGTGGCAATGGGCTATGAGAAAAAATTAATCTTTTAATTATACAATAATTACAGAATAACAAGTTTATTAACCGATTTACCCACTAGACGGTATTGCATTTGTTGCAATACCGTTTTATTTTGCTGTTTATAATATCATGAAATTATATACACTGATAGTTTTTCTTCTTGTATTCAATTTTTCTGAAGCTCAAACTTCGACAGATAGTGTATTAATTAAAGCCAACAACCTTTTACAAATTAAAGAAACCAACCAAGCCATTCTTTTATTAGACGAAACAATTAAAACGATTCCGAACAA
>JAGOUF010000411.1 GCA_018061385.1 Chitinophagaceae bacterium
CAAAGATGAGAATTGAACACACAACATTTAAACCTACCAAAGAATCTAGCTTTAAAACTTGTTTGCCCAAGTTAAAAAATGCTAAACAATTGTTGTTTGTACACAACACATTTACACAGCAAGAAGATGTAGATTTTTTAATAGATGCAAAGCTTCAGTCAGCAGCCTTTTTTTGCCTTTGTGTAAACGCCAATTTATATATTGAAAATACATTGCCCAATATAGAATTGCTTAGAAAAAACAAGCTAAATATTGTGTTAGGAACAGATAGTTTGGCTAGCAATCATTCTTTAAATATGTTAGATGAAATGAATACCATCCAACAACATTTTCCACAAATTCCATTGGCTGAAATTTTGCAATGGGCAACATTAAATGGTGCAAAAGCACTGCAAATGGAGAATACATTGGGCAGCTTTGAAAAAGGTAAAAAACCAGCTGTTGTACTTATTCAAAATAAGCAAGCCAAACGGTTGATTTGATTTCTCTGAAAGCCAATGTAGATAAATGCTTCAACAAAAAATAATTGGATTCATTTAATCGGCCAGTTCAAGTATTTTGTCAAAATCGGGTTCTTTAATTACATAATCTGCAATTAAATCTAGCATAGAATATGTAGAACAAAACGATACACCAATTCCAGATTTTTTAATACCGCAAACATCATTTTCTCCATCGCCAATAACAATGGTATTTTTCAAATCAACATCATATTTTTTGCAAACACTTATAATGGCATTCAATTTACAATAATCATGTTTGCATTGGCTATCGTCAGTGGCTAAAAAGAATGAAGGAATTTTCACTTCGCCTGTTGCAACACTTTTCGAAAACTCTAATTCGTTGCCCAAACTAAAATCGAAACCAAATTTATTTTTAAAATGATTGGTAACACAATCGTAGCTATCAGAAATAATTCCAACAATATAGCCTCGTTCTTTTAAAACTTTAATTGTGTTTTCAATATTAGTACTTAAAGGAATACTATCTGCAACTTCAAGTATTTGAGCAATGGTTTTTCCTTTTAACAGTTGTGCAATTTGTTTGGTACGTATAAAAGCATTGTGTTGTGCTGTGGCAATATCGATGAGTTCATTTTTAAAATCGAAATGTTTAGCAGCTGTTTGAATAAAGCTTGCACGAATTATGGTATTATCCATATCAAACACAGCAATTTTTTTAAGCGATGCTAAACTTTCTTTAATAGCAAATTGCATTTGTTCTCTAATTACTTGAATGTTTTCAAAGGTTTCTAAATTTTCGTTTTGCAAACCTTTGGTTTTTTTCATGATTGTTCTAGCAACTTCTCTACTCATTTTTCCCAATTGTTCCAATTGTTGCATACGGTTTTCAATATTGCCAATATTTACTTCAGCAATTCTTGCTTTCATGTTATACATATCAATTAAAATACCAATATCTACACCATAGCCTTCTTCAAATTCACATTGCTGAAAGAAAGTTTTTTTGCCAGCAATCATGCCACTTAAAGGCTGTTGAAAATTTGGGAAATCGGGGAATAAAATACTCAACAAAGGCTTGGCTACCAATTCTGTTACTCTACCAGCTTGACGGGTAAAATATGATTTTACAAAATCGGCTTTATCTTCTATTAATGGTTGTGTAAGAAATGTAATAATATCTGTGGAGTAAGTAGTTATATCTGCATCTAAAAAAACTAAAATGTCATTTTTGGCTACCAATGCACCATCTTTCATAGACGCACCTTTACCCAGTTTCGTACTTGTAATTACAGTTGCACCAGCATTTATGGCCTCTTCAACGGTTTGGTCTAACGATTTATCGTCAACAACAATTACCTCTGTTACGTTTTTAGATTGCTTGACTAGTGATACTACTTGGGCTACTGTTTTTTCTTCGTTTAATGCAGGAATTATTACTGTAATCATGGTTCGATAATTAGTTTTAGGCTATTTTGATGTAATCTAACCTTCAACCAATTTTCTAATTGTAATCGTTCTTTATCCAGAATTTTTGATGTAGTTTCTATTGCTACTAAATAAGATTTTACTGTTGTACTATCGGTATAAACGAAGGTTGGCTGTACAATAGCAGATATTATGCCAGTATTTTGTGCCTTCAGTTCTTTATATACTTGCTCACTTAATTGTTGTGTTGTGTGAATACTATCTATCTGAACTTGTAATTGTTTAATGATAAGATCTTTTTGAGCACTTGCTTGGTTTATATTGTTCAACAAACTATTTTCTTCAGTTTCTTTGATGTATGAAAATCCTTGTTTTACTTCAAGTGTTGTGTTAGTTAAATTAAAATTTTTGAGTTTAGTCTCCAGCATTTTTATTTCTTTTTCTTCAATTCCTTTTCCTCCATACACTAAAGTTATCTTTCGATGCTTGGCATCAATTTTTTTACTCAATAAATAATCGTTTGGTAAAGTAGTTTCTTGTTCAATATATCTGCTTGCATTTTGAATAAAGTTGCTTTGTTGAATCATGGTGTAACCAAAATAAATACTTGGTAACAATGTAGCTAGAACAATGGTTGTAACAACACGTTTTGCCATTTTTTGAGATGCAGCATTTTGCAATTCTTTAAAAGGAAATTTTAAAAAACGAACCACCAAAAAAGTAGCAATGGCAATAAATACAGTATTAATTATAAACAAATAAAAGGCACCAAAAAAAAATTGAAATTGTAAAGTAGCCAATCCATAACCTGCAGTACACAAAGGGGGCATTAAAGCTGTTGCAATGGCAACACCAGGAATTACATTGCCTTTATTTTTACTGCTTGTTGCCAACATACCAGCTAAGCCACCAAATAATGCAATTAATACATCATAAATATTGGGAGAAATTCTTGCTAAAATTTCTGAGTGAGCATTGTTAATAGGGGATATACTAAAGAAAAATGTGGAGGTGGCCAATGCAACTCCAGTAGCTACTAAGAAGTTGGTTCCAGCTTTTTTTAGTAAATCAATATCGTTAATACCCAAGCCTAACCCCAAACCCATAATTGGACCCATTAATGGCGATATAAGCATGGCACCAATAATTACTGCAGTAGAGTTTACATTAAGCCCCAGCGATGCTACAAAAATGGCAAATATGAGCACCCATAAATTGGTGCCTTTAA
>JAGOUF010000026.1 GCA_018061385.1 Chitinophagaceae bacterium
AAAAAATAGTTTACAAAAACATCAACTGCCAATACCGGTATGTTGCTAACATGACATAACAGGAGATTTTGTTAGTTATCAAGAAGCTGCCATCAAAAAAAATGCTACACAAAGTGTAGCATTTTTTATTAAAATTTTTTCTTAGAAAGTATATCTAATAGCTATACCTCCCCAACCACCTTCAAAATAATTGTATCCAACCAAGTTGAATGAAGGTTGCCAGTCGATACTTAAATTAATGGGAGCTCCAGTAATCTTATAATCTAGGCCTAAAACACCATCAATACCAATGGCTACACCATTGTCTCTATTTGAATACTCTTTTTTCCATTTGTCGTTCCAAAAACCAATATGTGCACCTGGGCCTGCATACCATTTTAATCCTGGTGCTCCGTTTACATTACCATGAAACTCGTACAAACCAGTTATTCGGCTGCCATAATTCCAAAAATAGCCTAAGCCTTCAATAGCTACATTGCTTTTTGTAAAATGTTTTATACTAATCGCTCCAGGGTAAGCCTTAAAACCCAATGCTGTTTTATAGCTGCTTCCCATGCTTTGTGCTTGTACTGCATTTATGCCTAAAAGGCATATTACTACAATAAATACTTTTTTCATAATAGTTAATTATTTTCTATAACAAATGATAAAATCGTGCCAAATTTAAAAGAACAATAGTTTATCCGTTATTATTTGAACGCTTAATTTTGTTGCAATTATATTTGTACAATGTTAAACGGAAAAAAAATTATCGTTGTTTTTCCTGCATACAATGCAGAAAAAACTTTAGAGCAAACCTATAACGAAATACCTTTTGATATTGTTGATGAAGTTATTTTAGTAAATGATGCAAGTAGAGACAAAACTGTTATTGAGGCAGAAAGATTGGGAATTAAACATATTATAACACACACTAAAAATAGAGGTTATGGAGGCAACCAAAAATCTTGTTACAACAAAGCGTTAGAATTAAATGGCGATATTGTAATAATGGTTCATCCAGATTATCAGTATACACCAAAATTAATTTTAGCAATGTGTAGCATTATTGCTAATGATGTTTATCCAGTTGTATTTGCATCTAGAATTTTAGGGAAAGGTGCATTGAAAGGTGGAATGCCTATGTATAAATTTATTGCCAATAGATTGCTTACACTTACGCAAAATATATTATTGAATCAAAAGCTTAGTGAGTACCACACAGGCTATAGAGCATTTAGTAAAGCTGTATTAGAAAAGGTAGACTATGAAGCCAATAGCGATGATTTTGTTTTCGACAATCAAATGGTTGCTCAAATTTTTGATGCAGGTTTTGAAATTGGCGAAGTAACTTGTCCTACAAAATATTTTGATGATGCTTCATCTATTAATTTAAAAAGAAGCATTCAATATGGGCTAGGGGTTTTAGGTGTTTCTTTTGGTTACTTTTTTAATAAATTGGGATTGTATAAATCGCCTATTTACAAACATAAAAAATAAAGTATTGAGGGAATTGGATTTACGTCGTGTATTCAATTTATTTTAATATTACTGTGCCCAATTGTTTGGTAATTGCAATTTCTTCTTCTTTTAAATATTTGTGTACTTCAACCAATTTCATTTGTACGTCAATATCTGTTGCTGCTTCTAAATCTCTTTGATTTAAATCGAACATGTGTTTAATTTTTCTGAGCTTAAAGAAAGCTAAACTCATATTTACGTCGTGATGTGCCGTATCTCTATTTACAATGTTCATACCTTTTAAAATCTCATCCCAATTTTGGCTTAGTTCAAAAGGCAATACCGTAATGGCTGTAACTAAGTTTCTTAAATTTTCATCGGAATGGTATAAAAAAGATTTAGTAGTAGGTTCTTCTTTATTGATATATGCCTGACGGTACTCGTTAAACAACTTTTCTATTAATGAATTATCAAATTGAAATTGTTCTAACTCATTAAAAATATGTTGTGCAATACTTATTTCATCGTTCCAATTTCTTAGACCATATTCTAACAATACTTTTAATAAATTTCTTTCATGAGCCTCATCTTGATTTAATAAAGTTGAATTGTCTATCAGTACATCTTCAGGCTGTTCTATTATTTGATGCTTTAAAACTGCATCATCATTTGCTTGCTTTTTTTCTTCTTTAGCAATTTTATCTCTCTTGTATTTATTTACTAAATTGGTTAAACCAGCTTCATCAATTTTAAGTATTGCAGAGCATTGTTTAATATAATCTTGCTGTTTTGTAAAATCTTCTGCTTTGTTTATTTTACTTAAAGTTTCTGCAACAGTATTTACAACTTCACTTTTTTTAGATACATCAGTACCTGCATCTTTCAGCATAATTTCTATCTGAAAAATGATAAAGTCTTTTTTATTTTTAGCAACAAATTCTTTAAATGCAGTGGTGCCAAGTTTATTTACATAACTGTCTGGATCTTCATTATCTGGTATTAAAACCAAACGTACATTAAGGCTTTCTTCTAAAGCCATATCTAAACCACGTAAAGCAGCTTTTATTCCAGCAGCATCACCATCATAAATAATCGTAAGATTGTTGGTGTATTTTTTTATGATACGTATTTGTTCAACCGTTAATGACGTACCTCCACTAGCAACAACATTTTCAATACCAGCTTGATGCAAACTAATTACATCTGTATAACCTTCTACCAATAAACATTCATTGGCTTTATCAATTGCTTGCCTTGCAAAATAACTACCATATAAAACTTTACTTTTTACATACAACTCATTTTCTGGAGTATTAATGTACTTTGGAGCCTTATCGGCTTTGCCTATAACCCTTGCACCAAAACCAATTACTTTACCACTATTGCTGTGTATTGGAAAAATAATTCTGCCTCTATAATTATCTACCAATTCAGTTTCGTTTCTTACAACAACTAAACCTGTTTTAGGCAGCAATTCTTTATTAAATAAATTATCAATTAAAGCTTTGGTTAAAACATCTTTACTATTTGGATTGTAGCCAAGCTGAAACTTTTTAATTGTTTCTTCTCTAAAACCACGTTCCTTTAAATAGCTTAATGCTACTTGTTGTCCTTCTGTTTCTTGCAACAAATAATTACTAAAAAATTGTACTGCAAAATTGTTTATGGCACTTAAACTTTCTGATGTTTGTGCAAATACTTTTTGTTGTGGCGATGCTTCTGTTTCTTCAACTTCAATATTGTATCTATGGGCCAACCAACGCAAAGCTTCAACATAACTCAGCTTATCATGATCCATTAAAAAAGTAATGGAATTACCACTTTTGCCACAGCCAAAACATTTGTACAACTCTTTCGCAGGAGATACTGTAAACGATGGAGTTTTTTCGTTATGAAAAGGACAATTGCCAATATAATTACTACCTCTTTTTTTTAGTTTCACATATTCGCCAACAATATCAATTATATCAATTCGGCTTTTTATGGTTTCTATGGTTTGTGGTGTAATCATACTTTAAACACAAATGTAAATGCAATTAAACAGTTTTAATAATTCATCAATAAAAGCGATGTATATATTTTTAGTTTGTGCTTTAAAAGTTTTTGTTACTTTCAATTTTTAAAACTGCTATATGTTAAAGAAAGAAAGACAAGCTTATATTATTCAACAAATAAATATTCACAACAAAGTTTTATCTAGCGATTTAAGTGTACAACTAAATGTATCTGAAGATACAGTAAGAAGAGATTTACAAGAGTTGGATGAAGAAGGGAAGCTTACAAAAGTGCATGGTGGTGCATTGTCTAAATCTTTTCATTTTACTATTCAGAACAACAATATTTATCAACATACCGAGAAAAAAATTATTGCTCAAAAAGCCATTAGTCTTATTCAAGATGGAATGATGGTATTGTTATCTGGCGGAACAACTATTAGAGAATTGGTTAAAAATTTACCCGAAAATTTGAATGCCACTTTTATTACTGTAAGTATTCCTACAGCTTTAGAGTTGCTCAATCATCCCAATAGTGAAGTAATTTTTTTAGGAAATAAATTAATTAAAAGTGCACAAATGAGTGTTGGTGCAGAGGTTGTACAAAAACTAAGTGAAATAAAAGCCGATTTGTGTTTTTTAGGAACCAATAGTATTGATATTGAAAATGGAATTACCGATTTAGAATGGGAAATTATTGAAGTAAAAAAAGCAATGATAAAAGCTGCACACAAAACTGTTTCATTGGCAATTTCAGAAAAACTAAATAGTGTACAAAGATTAAAGGTTTGTAATGTGGAAGATGTAGATATCTTAATTACAGAATTACTTCCAACAAATGATCTGTTGGCTCCTTATAAAAATAAAGGAATTGAAGTTTTGTAGCCTAAGACAATGCTGTTTCAAAAGTGCTGCATCTTTTTGCAGTTTTTTTTTAATTGTATACTTATTCACTTTTTATGTTGAAATTTTCATAAAAAAAAGCCAATTATATCAAAATTTAATTTTAACATTGCTTTATTGTTCTGCTTTTATGGTTAAAAGTGTGTTGGATTTGCGTTTTTTTGCGGAATAATAAAATACTAACGATTGACGACGGATGATTTCGGTTTCATTGCTTATACGTAAGCATTTCAATTTAGTGAACGACTACTTAATATAAAACCAAAAAACCTGTTATGAGAAAATTTGCCTCTACACTGAAACTGGCAGCACTAATGCTCAGTTTCTTGTTTAGTTACTCATCATTTGCACAGGATAAATCAGTATCAGGTACTGTATTGTCCGATGATGATGGAAGCCCTTTAGTTGGGGTAAGTATTACAAACACAACCACAAAAAAGCGTACACAAACCAATGAAGCTGGTTATTTCACAATTGCAGCGTCTAAAGGTGAAGTATTAACGTTAACCTATGTTGGTTATGTAACTAAAGAAATTACTGTTGGCGATTCTAAAGTGTTAAGTACCAGAATGGTAAATAACGACAAGGAATTAGACAATGTAGTAGTTACCGGTTACGGTATTAAGAAAAATGTTAGAGAAATGGCCTCTCAAACACCAACTGTTAAAGGTGAAGAGATTGCTGCAACTCGTAGAGACAATTTCTTAAACTCTTTAGCTGGTCGTGTACCAGGCTTGTCTGTAACTTCAACATCTGGAGCTCCAGGTGCAAGTGCACAAATTATTTTAAGAGGTGCAACATCAATTGGTGGTAACAACCAACCATTGTTTATTGTTGATGGGGTTCCTCTAGATAACAGCACATTAAATCAAGAAAGCTTAATTCCTGCAAGTAATACTTCTGCTGTTGGTTTTGCAAACAGAAATAGCGATTATACCAATCGTATTGCAGATATTAATCCTGACGATATTGAAGAAGTAACTATCTTAAAAGGTCCAGAGGCAACTGCTTTATATGGTTCTGATGGTGCCGGTGGTGCAATTATTATTACTACCAAAAAAGGTGGTAATGGTCGTGTAAGAATTAGTTACGACAATTCTTTTAGAGTTGAAAACGTGTATCGTTTTCCAGAAATTCAAAACATTTACAATAGAGGTACAAATGGTATTTATAATCCTGATTCATACTCTTCTATTTATGGGTTTAAATTTTTTGGTCCTGTTTACAATCCAAATACCCCACGTTACGATAATATTAGAAACTTTTTTGTACAAGGTCAATCTCAACAACACAATATGAGTGTTGAAGCTGGTACTGCAGAAAACAGTTATCGTTTTTCTACAGGTTATGTAAAAACAAATGGTGTTGTACCCAATACCAATTATGAGCGTTTAACTTTTAGATTAACTGCTGCAAGTAAGTTGGGTAAAAAAATGAATATGTCTTCTAGTTGGTCGTACATTATTTCTAATAACGATAAAGTACCAAAAGGTGCTGGTACATATTATGGCAACTTAATTACTTTCCCTGCAGATATTGATGGTAGAGAATATGCAAATGCAGATGGAACAAGAAAAAGATTAAAAGGTACTGGCGATTTAGCTACAGAATTTGACAATCCTTTTTGGGATGTAAATAAAAATAAGAGCAACGATAAAACAGATCGTTTAACTGGTAATGTAAACATTAGTGCCGATCCTGTAAAATGGTTAAACTTAACTGCAATTATTGGGGTAGATAATTTTGCTACTGATGGATTCTATTTAACACATCCTCAATCTCGTTATGGTTTTGCAACAAAAGGGTTCTTATCAACTTATGTTCAAAAATATAGAAATATCAATGGTACATTCAGAGCAACATTTAAGAAAACGATTGCCAAGAAATTTACCAATACATTAAATACAACTTTCTTCTTTGAAGATGGAAAAAGAAGCATCACTTCTCAAAGAGGTGAGCAATTCTTTGAACAAGATTTCATTTCAATTAATAACACTGCTCCTTTAACGCAAGCAGCAAAATTAACTCAAGAAAATCTTCGTAAAATAAGAATGTTTGCTAACTACACTTTTGGTTATAACAATTTATTGTTCATCAACTTATCTGGTGTACGTGAAGGTATTTCTACATTAACTTCTAAGTTATACGATAAACAACCATTCTTTAATTATGGTAGTGCATCGGCAAGTTTTGTTTTCTCAGATTTAGAGCCAGTTAAAAAATTGAAGTGGTTAAGCTATGGTAAATTACGTCTTTCTTATTCTACAACAGGTAAAGGACCAATTGTACCTTATAGAATAGATCCTCAATTTACTGTTGTAACTACAACTGGTGGTGGATTTGCTGCAGACGTTTTTGCAAGCAACAAAGATTTAAGACCAGAGTTTTCTAAAAACTTTGAAATTGGTGGCGAACTAAGATTTTTCAAAAATAGATTGTCTTTTGATATTGCTCGTTATACTACAAGTACAACAGATCAAATTATTGCCAATCGTTTAAGCTACGGTACTGGTGGTGTACTAAAATACATTAATGGTGGAGAAGTAGAAAATAAAGGTTGGGAACTTCAAATAAAAGGTAGCCCAATTAAAACCAAGAAATTTACTTGGGATGTTACATTGAACTACGATATGAACAGAGGTTATGTAAAACGTATGCCTGCTGATTTACCTTTATACTACGATTCTGATACTTGGGTATTTGGAAGTGTACGTTCAGAGGTTTCTGTTGGTACATCTATTGCTAACTTAGTAGGTTCTACTTTCCAAAGAAATGACGCAGGTCAATTGTTAATTTCATCAACAACTGGTTTGCCTTTACCAACTAGTACTTATACAAATATTGGTGATAGAACGCCTAATTACAAAATTGGTTTAATTAACAGTTTCACTTTCTTAGAAAACTTCAACTTATCATTTAATATCGATATTAGAAATGGTGGAGATGTATTTAATGGTAACGAAGCAATGATGATTTTAACTGGTACAAGTATCAATACATTAGACCGTTTACAACCTCGTGTAATTGATGGTGTATTGGCCGATGGTTTACAAAACTCTGCTAGTCCAACAAAAAATACTATTACAATTGTTCCTTATTATAGAAACGATTATTATGATGTTGCAATTGCTGAAGCTGATTTTGTTGAAAAAGTAAATTGGGTACGTTTAAGAGATCTTACATTGGGTTATAGATTACCACAATCATTAATTAAGCGTCAAAAATTAGTGAAATCTGCAACTGTATTCTTTACAGGAACTGATTTATTTATGTTCACCAATTACTCTGGAATGGATCCTAACGTAAATGCTTTAACTGCTGCTACCTCAAGAGGTATTGGTGGTGCAGGTATAGATTATGGAGCAATTCCAACGCCACGTGGTGTAAATTTTGGTTTTAAAGTTCAATTCTAAAAACTCGTTAAATCATTTAAATATGAAAAGTTCATTCATAAAAATTGCCTTACCCTTACTGTTACTAATAACAGGTGTAGGTTGTAAGAAATATCTAAATATTAATTCAGATCCCGATACAACGCAAAATCCATCTAACAGTTCTGTATTTCCTGCAATGCTAAGTGGTATACCAAGAGGTGTACAATACGATGCACGTTATTTAGGTAAATACACTCAAAACTGGTTATCGTCTGCCAATGGTAACAATGATACTTGGGATAGACACGGTTATATTGCCAATAGTGATGCATCTGGCGATATTTGGAGACAAACTTATTTTGGCTTAGGTGGAAACTTAGAGTACATCATTAAAAATGGTCAAAATAAAAAACAATACGATTATGTAGGGGCTGCATTAACCTTAAAAGCGTTAATGTTTCAAATGTGTACCGACTATCATGGTGAAATAATTTATTCTGAAGCTTTTAAAGAAGGAGTTTATTATTTCAACTTTGATGAGCAAGAAGTAGTTTATAGAGGCGTTGACTCTCTTTGTAGAGATGCGATTAACTATTTAACATTGGCAGAAACTGCTGGTGGAAATACTTTAGCGGTTGGCGATTTTGCTTACAATGGCGATATTACAAAATGGAAAAAGTTAACTTATGCAATTATGGCTAAGAACTTTCATCGTATTACCAACAAGCCAAACTACAGTGCCGATTCTGTAATTAAATATGTAGATCTTTCTTTTAGCTCTGTAAACGACGATTTTGTACTTCCTTTTGATGCAAGTAAAAACGATGATTCAAACTTCTTTGGTCCTTACAGAAACAATTTAAGCTTATTCAGACAAAGTAACTATATAGTTAGATTGTTAGATGGTACAACTATGGCTGGTGGAAGTTTAACAGTTAATCGTGATCCTCGTATGGCTCACATGTTATCTGCTTCTCAAGATACAACCAATGGAAATGGAGGTTACAGAGGTGTAGATCCTGCTTTAGGTGATCCATTTAGTGCAACAACAACTGGTACAAATGCTAGAAAAAGAGTTGCAACACTTTGGGGAGATAGCACTTATGCCAACCCAAGTTCGGCTGTATTTACTCCAACTGCTGGTAAATTCTTATTTAAAGATAAAGTGGTAATGCCTGTTAGTACATATAGCGAAATGATGTTTACTAAAGCAGAAGCTGCCTTTAAAAAAGGAGATAAAGTAACTGCATATACTGCTTATACAGCTGGAATTAATGCACACTTCGATTTTATCAATCGCAACTACAGTGGAGTTAGAGGCAATGCAAACCTTTACAATGTTTCTCCTATTTCTGCTTCACAACGTACAGCATATTTAAATACAAGTGGCAATGTAAAAGCAAGTGCTGCAACTTTAACTGTAACAGATATTATGTTGCAAAAGTATATTGCCCTTTGGGGTTGGGGTTGGGTTGAAACTTGGAACGATTTAAGAAGATACCATTACATTGATATGGATGGCGATACTGGAGATCAAGTATTTAAAGGATTTGTATTACCTGCTACTTATTTTGCCAATAATTTAAATAAACCTGCATACAGATTTAGACCTAGATATAACTCTGAGTATGTATGGAATTTAGATCAGTTAAGAAAATTAGGAGCCGATAAATTAGATTACCATACCTACGAAACTTGGTTTAGTAAACCATAATTATTTACCAACTAAATCATTGAATGAATGAAAAAGCTAAATTATATATTTACCATTTTTGCACTAGGTATGTTGTTTACAGCCTGCAAAAAAAATAGTTTTAGTGTAAAAGAAAACACGTTTATCGATGGTCAAGCATCTTTAAAAGTAAATTTCTTTTCTGCTACACAAGCAAAACCTGCTTATCAAATTAAAATTGATGGCAATAGAGTAAGTAGTAACCTCACTTACCCAACTCCTTTTCCTGGAGGTGGTTTAAATACAGGTGGTGGTAGCTATGCCGATTATTTTGCTGTAGCTCCAGGTTCAAGAAAAGTAGACATTTCTATACCAAATGTTGGCACCAACACAGATTCTATCTTGTTGGCATCCGCAACGGTTGATTTGGCTGCAAACAAAGTATATTCTTTGTATTATGTAGATACAGCTGCCAACTTAACAACTATTTTGTTAGAAGATGATTTAACTTCTCCAGATTCTGGTTTTGTAAAATATCGTTTTGTTAATTTAATGCCCGATGTTGCTGCAGGTTTAGATTTATATTTTGGAACAGGAAGTACAAGTACAACTTCTGTTAAAGTAGCTGGTCCAATTTTGTTTAAGGATAAAAGTGATTATTTTAATTTACCTATAAATAGTACAGCAACTGCTCCAGTTTGGTCTCTTCGTCCTGGTGGTGCATTGGCTACAACAACTGCTATTGCAACTTATACAAGTGCAAGTTCAGTAGTTAATCAACGTGTATTTACTGTTAGCTCTAGAGGTTTCAGTACAATATCTACACCAAGTACCGATGGTAGAATTAGAGCAATTAGTTTTATCTATAATCGATAAAAAAATTTAGCATAACATTTATACCCCAACCAATGGTTGGGGTATTTTTTTAACTAGTTTTGATTAGTTCAAACTCTTTTAAATCTGTATATTTTGAAACTTCAGTTATACTCAATAAAATATTTTTTTGCTAGCTTATTTTTTGTAGTAAGCACACTTACGTCGGCACAGGTTGTAAGCATCGATAAAAAAACATTGGAAAAGTTTAAAAATGAATATCCACAAGAAAAAGTGTTTTTACAAACAGATAAAACACAATACTTTTCTGGAGATGTTGTTTGGATGAAAGCTTGGTGTATGTTGGATGGATTGCCAACTTATTTAAGTAAAATTTTGTACATAGATATTGTAAATGCAAAAGGCGTTGTTGTACAAAAAAAAATGTATCAGTTAGATAGTTTAAGTAGCACAGCTGCTAGTTTTGATTTGCCACAAAATTTATCATCTGGCAATTATTCCATCAATGCATACACTTTATGGATGCTGAATTTTCCAGAATTTATTTATAGCAAAAACATTTATGTATATGGAACAGATTATAAAATAACCACTAACTCCAATAAAGTTCCCAAACTAAAAATTAATTTCTTTCCAGAAGGTGGCGATATAATTGCTGGTGTAAAAAATAGAGTAGCATTTAAAGTAACCGACGACAATGGATTACCGTTGGCTATTAAAGGAAATATTCTACATAGCAACGGTACAAATATTACATCTTTTGAAACTCAACATGACGGAATGGGTGTGTTTGAAGCTAATTTTGAAGCAGGCATTAACTATACAGCAAATATTGCCAACAGCAATGGTTCTTCTTTAGAATTTAAGTTGCCAACTGTAAAAGATGAAGGAATAAGCATGAAAGTTGACAATAGCAATGCCAACAGAGTTGTTATTTTATTAAACCGTGCAGAAAAAAATAAAGATCAATACAACGAGGTTAAACTAGTTGCTCAAATAAACTATCATGTTGTTTTTACTGCAAATTTAAATATTGATGAAGGACAAACAGCTGCACCAATAACTAAAAAAAATCTACCACCCGGCATTTTACACATTACTTTGTTCAACAATAAAAACATTCCCATAGCAGAACGATTGGTTTTTGTAGAAAATTATGCTATAGAAAAACCAACAGTTAAATTAGAAAACATTAGCTTAAAAGCGAGAGCAAAAAATAGAATCAGTTTTTCGTTAGATAGCAGTAAAAACGCTTTATCTGTAGCTGTTACAGCAACACTTAATGAAAGCGATGGAGCATTAGAAAACAATATTGCTTCCTCCTTTTTAGTTACAACAGATTTAAAAGGGT